>JAFRDD010000138.1 GCA_017404025.1 Clostridia bacterium | reverse complement strand
TATCCAAAAGCCCGATTTTAAGCAAATCTTTAAATAACAAGTATCTAGAATCTCTAGGTTTTGTTAGTCTAACACAAACATATCAAATGATACATTAAATTCTGATGAACCGCCGTATACCGGACGGTACGTACGGTGGTGGTGTGCCATGAAAGCTGTATAAACGATGAAGGAAGGTCCTTCGGTAGGAATTGAACAGGCAAGTCTACCAAACAACCTTAATGCTGCTGTGATTAAAAGTTGTGGTAGTGAGCGATTAAGGAAAAGGCTAAAAAAAAATAGTCATGTGAGATATATGAAGATGAACGAAAGTGAACCATTGAAGAAGTATCGAAAGCGTAAGATTTTAGCAAAACTTATTTTTCACCACTGGATAAGGACGAGGATAGAAGATACCTGTAAAGCTGACTATCTGCTAAACGGTATTAAGATGGCATGAGCATATATTAGGCGTTTATATGGAACATGGGAACCTGCATAGTGATGAAAATCGAAAAGGTACAAGTCGCAGAAAGACGAGACTGAAAGTAGAGAGGCTCTATACAGGGGCGGAGATACTCGTAGTAGTAATGAAGTGATTGTAATAATCATGGAGCAAAGGGGTATCATCATTTCAGCTTGACATCAAATAACAACTGGAAAACTAGGAGGATTATATGAAGGAAAGCAAACAATACAATATATCTAAGAAAGTAGTTTTAGAAGCATACAAAAGAGTAAGACAAAATAAAGGTAGTGCTGGTATGGATGGTATAGATTTTGCAAAGTTTGAAGAAAATTTAAAAGATAAATTATATAAGATATGGAATAGAATGAGTTCAGGAAGCTATTTTCCATCGCCAGTATTGGCAGTAAAAATACCAAAAAAAAATGGTGGAACCAGAACTTTAGGAATACCAACTATATCAGACAGAATTGCACAAATGACAGCAAGGATGTATCTAGAACCAAAAGTAGAGCCGATATTTCATAAGGATTCTTATGGATATAGACCTAATAAATCTGCTATAGATGCAATTGGAAAAGTACGAGAAAGATGCTGGAAATATGATTATGTGATAGAACTAGATATAAAGGGACTATTTGATAATATTGACCATGAATTACTCATGAAAGCTGTAGAATTACATACAGACGAAAAATGGTTGAAACTTTATATAAGAAGATGGCTTAAAACACCTTTTGGAACAAAGGAAGGAATGCTTACAGAAAGAAAATCCGGTACTCCGCAAGGAGGTGTTATAAGTCCAGTATTAGCAAATATATTTTTACATTATGCTTTTGATGTATGGATGGAAAGAAATTATCCAACAGCTCTCTTTGCTAGATATGCAGACGACGCTATTATACATTGCAAATCAGAAAAAGAAGCAAAAGAAATAAAAGAAGCTTTAAATCAGAGAATGAAACAATGTAAATTAGAATTACATCCAGATAAAACAAAAATTGTTTATTGCAAAGATGAAGATAGAACTGAAGATTATCCTACAACTCAATTTGACTTCTTAGGATATACATATAAGGCTGTGTATATCAAATGTAGGGATGGAAAGTTAAGAAACAATTTCATAGCTTCAGCAAGTCAAAAAGCGTGTAAAAATATAAGAGATAAGATTAAAGAATTAAAATTACATAAAATGTCTGGAAGCAGTATAACCATTATTGCACAATTAATAAATCCAATCGTCAGAGGTTGGATAAATTACTTTGGTAAATACAATGCATCAGCACTTAAGTACACTATTAAATGTATAGAGAGTAGGATATTAAGGTGGGCTATGAATAAATACAAGCACTTCCGTGGGCGTAGGCAACGAGCCGAAAAATGGCTCTCAGAATTAAGAAATAGAGAGCCGAAATTATTTGCACATTGGAGCTATAGATAAATTGATATTGGTGAATGATAAGAGCCGTATGAAAGGAGACTTTCACGTACGGTTCTGTGAGAAGTTTGAGGTGCAATTCCTCTTATTTACTCGACTGAGAGGACGGAAAATAAAATAATTATTTTCCTCCTACTCGATTT
>JAFRDD010000137.1 GCA_017404025.1 Clostridia bacterium | reverse complement strand
GGTCTCATTATACCGCCGCATTTTTCGCACGAAAAACAAGGGGGTTCATCTATATTACTTTGATCCATCTCATCAAAGTACTCTACAACCTCCTTAGGAATATCTTCTTCCATACCACATTGTGTACATTTATATTTTATTGTTTCTTCCATACTGAATTCCTCCAACTATCGTGATGTCGGATTAATTCTACCATATACTATTCCTTTTGTAACAGAATATATTTCAATAGCTTCTTCAAGCTTTTCTCTAGTTCCTTCTAAAATTTTATTTTTTAAGTATTCACGTATGGAACCATATTTGGGATATACAATATCATAAAATCTCATTCTCTTATTGCATATAGGGCAGTTACAGGGACTAACACCAAAGCTCGCCAAGATTCTATATTGCCATTTATCAAGAGATCTTCTCAACCTTAATATTTTATCCTCAATCATCTTGATAAAGTTATGTTTTCCTTTACTTCTCCTAGAGTAGATGCCAAAATATCTTACCATCTTAAAATTTTTCTCTGGTATATGTATTATTAATTTCTTTATAAATTCATACACATGGACTTTTTCAATAACAACTTTATTATCTTCATGTCTTGTATACTTGTAAGTTACATATGTTCCATCATACTTGAGTATCCGAGACTCTGCTATTGCAGGTCGTCCAACATATCTTCCAACATATTTAGCTGCTATCTTAGCTGATTTTATTTGAGTTTTTGCATAAACATAAAATCCCTCACCGTTATTTTTATATAACTTATTCTTTAATGTTCTCATTGACTTAGTATTTCCGCAAATAGATGTAATTTCATCTAATAAAACCTTTTGCCACCTTTTTCTTAAAGCTTCATATGAGAAGTGCCTAATATGTCTCCATTCAGTCTTCTTTCCTGCTCCACCTTCTGTAACCATCATATGCACATGAGGATTCCATTTTAAATCTCTACCAAAAGTATGAATTACAGTAACTATTCCTGGTGTAAATTCTTCACTTTTATTTAACTCATACATCCAACTCGTAACAGCTTTAGCTGCGCATTTCGGTAATATTTTAAGCCTTTGTCTATCTGCTCCAAAGAATTTTCTTAATTCTTTGGGAATTGTAAAAACTATATGTCTATGCTTAACATTTATTAAATTTCCAAGCATATTATCAACCCATCTATCCGTATAAACTTTACCACAAGATGTACAAAAACGGCTTTTGCACGTAAAACCAACCTTCTTTGTTACATTACATTTATCACACTTAAATTCTATATATCCGTGCTTTATATCATTACACCTTAATACTTTTTTAACTTCATCTTTAACATTTTTTCTTATATTTTTATTGTATATCTTTAGAAAATCACTCCAATGATTTTCTAAAATCAATTTTATTGTACTCTTTTTCATTTAAAATCCCTCACTATATGATTAACTAATTTACCATATAATGAGGCCGAAAGCTAGATATAATCTAGCTTCCAGCCTTAAAAAATTTTATAAATTCCTATACCT
>JAFRDD010000023.1 GCA_017404025.1 Clostridia bacterium | reverse complement strand
TAGGAAGTGGATTAAATTATAATCGTAAAAAATGGAATAAACTTATTGAGGAATGTATGGAAAACAAAATAGATACTATAATAATTACTCATAAAGATAGATTTATTCGTTTTGGGTATGATTGGTTTGAACGATTTCTTGGAAAATTTAATGTAAAAATAATAGTTGTAAATAATGAATTACTTTCACCACAAGAATAATTAGTTCAAGATATAATTTCAATTTTACATGTTTTTAGTTATCGAATCTATGGACTAAGAAAATATAAAAAGAAGATAGAAAGGGATGAAGAAATTGCAAAGAGCCTACAAAGTTGAAATAAAACCAACTCCTAGTCAGATTAAGAAGATTAATCAAAGTATTGGTGTTTGTAGATGGCTATACAATGAATATTTAGCTACTAATAATAAGTTATATGCCCAATTTAAAGAAGGTCTTATAGATAAGAAACAGGCTTTTATGAGTGCAAATGATTTTGATAAATATATAAATAATGAGGTTAAAGTCTTAGACGAATATTCTTGGATAAATAATTGTGGTTCTAAGGCTAGAAAGAAAGCTATAAAAAATGCCGAAACTGCATACAAAAGATTTTTTAAAGGTCAATCTAGTTTTCCTAAATTTAAGAAAAAAAATAAATCTGATGTGAAATTATATTTTCCTAAAAATAACAAAGCTGATTGGAAAATAGATAGGCATAGAATAATGATACCTACTTTAAAAAATGTAAGATTAAAGGAATATGGATATATTCCAGTAGCAGCAAAAGTCATTAGTGGGACTGTATCAAAAAAGGCAAATAGATATTATGTATCTGTAATAATAGATACTGAAAATACATCACAAGAAAATATGAATCAAGGAATAGGAATTGATTTAGGTATTAAGGATTTTGCTATTTGTAGCAATACAGATAAACCTTATAAAAATATAAATAAAACGCAAAGAGTTAGGAAATTAGAAAAGAAGTTATTAAGAGAACAAAGAAAACTTTCAAGGAAATATGAAAGTTTAAAATTAAGAAATAAAAAAGAGAAAGGAGAAGCTACTAGACAAAATATCCAAAAACAAATAATTAAGGTACAAATACTTCATCAAAGACTTGCTAATATAAGAACTGATTATATAAATAAAGTTGTAAGTAGTGTGGTAAGAAACAAACCACAATATATTACAATTGAAGATTTAAACGTCAAAGGTTTGATGAAGAATAAACATTTATCTAAAGCAGTAGCTGAGCAGAAGTTTTATGAATTTAGAAATAAATTAACTAATAAATGTCATGCTTTAGGAATTGAATTAAGGATTGTTAATAGGTTTTATCCTTCAAGTAAACTATGTCACTCTTGTGGTTCTATAAAAAAAGATTTAAAACTTAAAGATAGAATTTACAAATGTGAATGTGGATATGTGGCTGATAGAGATTATAACGCAAGTCTTAATTTGAGAGATGCAAAAATCTATAATATAGCATAATTAAAAGCAATTATAGATATGTACC
>JAFRDD010000136.1 GCA_017404025.1 Clostridia bacterium | reverse complement strand
GCCTTTTTTGTATCTCCACCTAAAGACTGAATTAATGAAGCACTAAATGAAGTTACTTGCTCCATATATTCATTAGCACTTATTCCAGCAGTCTTATAGGCTTCATTTGCATACTTTTGTACGGTTTGAGAACTATTTTTAAATAATGTATCTACACCACCAACTAATTGTTCATAACTTGCATAACTTTCAATTGCTTGTTTTTTAACACTTAATATTGCTCCACCTAAACTTTTTAATCCGCTAACTGCACTTGTTATAGCCTTTGTACCTAAATTTGCTAAAATTCCTTTAAATACTGTGAATCCATCACCTGTATTTTTAGTCTTTTTATTTAGATCATCTTCCTCTTTTCCAAGTTCATTTAATTCTTTAGTAGTTTTATTTATTTCTGCTTGTGCTAAATTCATTTCAGTTTTGGCTTTTGAAACTGCATTATTATATTGAACTTGTTTATTTTCTAAATCCTCAATTACTTTTATTTGGTCTTGATATTCTTTAGAAGTTTTACCAAGTGTAGAGCCTATTTCATCAAGTTTAGCCTTTTCTTTAGTAAGTTCTGAGGTTAATTCCTTTTGGGCTTGTGAGTTTTTACCATAAGTATTATTCATCTCATTATATTTTTGAGTTAAAATACTTAATTTATTTTTTTGCTCTTCCAACTTCTTATTTAATACATCAGATTTTTGAGCCATTGCTTGTGCTGATTTATCATTTTTATCAAAACTAGCAGAGACAACTTTCATTTCAGAGCCTACTTCTTTTAAACTTTGATTTATTTGTGATAATGCTCTTCTATATTCACTTTCTCCGCTTAATTTGATACTTGAACCAAATCCTGCCATATTCTCACCTCCTTTTTAAAAATATCTATCACTTTCTTCTGCTTTTTCTTTTAACTTTCTATAAGTTGTATTAGATGCTTTCATCATCATTTCTTTATCAAAATCATTTTTATAATGTTGATATAATTTTAAAAATAATCTAATTGTTAATCTTCCTGTTTCTTTAAAAGATAAATTTAACTTGGTTTTCCCAATGAAGTAAATCCAAACAAAATCTATTGTTGTATCTTCTTCTTCATCAGGAATTATGCGTTTTTTTCTTCACTCTTTGTACTTTCTACAACTGTATCATTTATAGTTTGTGTAGCCTTTTCAAGACCTATTTCAGTTAATAATCTACCACTTTGCTTTTTAGTAAATGGTGGAATATCTGTGCCATTTTCTTCATTTCTAATATCTATACCTTCATTTATCATTTCAGTTAAACCAAATATAATTGCTTTAATATCTGCTTCACCATTTTTACCTTCTGTTAAATTTCCCCAATTTTCAATAGTTCCATATTCTTGTTGAATTGCTTCCATAACATTGATATTAAATACTATTAAATACTTATTTCCTTTATATTCTATTTCATTTCTCATTTCTTTCATTTCATTTTCCTCCTTAAATATAAAATGGAGTAGGGCTTTAACCCCACCCCATAATTGGTTTTATGCACTTATAGATGGATTAAATAATCCTTCTAAATAACTAATTGCATCTGCTTGAGATGTAAATAATTTTTCTCTTCTCCAATTTCCATCTGCTGGAACAACTACTGCTCCTGATAATTCATAAGTTGAGAACTCTACTGATTCTCCCATAGTATTATCTGATGAACTTGGCTCACTAAATTTACATTGTGCTAAGAATGTTGCTCTAAAGTATTGAACACCATCTTGCATTACTCTTACTATTCTACCTACACCAATATAAGGTGCAATATCATTTACATTTGAAACAACTTCTTGAGTAGAATTATCATAGTCATGACCTAAAACTTCTGCCATAGTTTGTGCATCAAGTCTATCAATACCCATAGTACAAGTTCCACCTGTTACTCTGTTATCACTTTCTGCTAAACTATCATCTGCATATAATTTTGCATCACTATTTGTTGGCTCAAAACTGAAACTTACTGCTTTTCCTGGTTTCTTTACAGTACCATAAGAAATTGCTCCTGTTGTTTCATCAATTGTAGCCACTGCATATCTAAAATTATTTAAACCAATTTTAGCCATTAATTTTCACTCCTTTCAATTGCAAAGCATAATGTTTTATGATAATAACCTGTATCTGCTTCATACATATCTTGTGAAGTTCTACTTGGTTGCCATATAAATCCATTATCTTTCATTATTTCTTTAACTTTTTCAACTATATTAAAATAATTTCCTTTTGAATAAATATCAAAATCATAATATGATACATAACCTAAAATTTCATTATCTCCTGCATAAGCATTATCTATATCAGTTTCCATATAAGTAATATAAGTAGTTTCTTTACCATTATATTTCATAAATTTTACAGGAATACTTACACCATCAATATTAAAATTAGCAAAAATTGACTGTATTAATTCATTCATGTTTACTCCTTAATATATTTCTTTTGAACTTTTAACATTTCACTTTCTATTTGAGATTTTTTAAAAGATTTTCTAAAGAATGGTCTTTTGGCTTCACCACTTGATGAACCATATTCTCTTGCCCTTACTATTAAAGGAACAGGAACACCATCATATGAGTATTTTTTACCACTCTTGGAAGTAATACTAAATGTCTTTGAGCCTTTTTTATAATAGCCATAGAATCCAACTTTGGTATTTACATTTCCATCTTTTGTTTTATATGACTTTGTTACTTTTAAATATGGTACTAGTTTTGAACTATCTTTAAAACTTGACTTCATATTATCAATAACATTCTTCTTAACCACTTCTGCTCCTGCTTTAGTCATTTCTTCCATCATCTTTGGAGTATTCTGTTCCAATTTAGTAAGTTCTTTTATTAATTGAGTTGGTAACTCACATTCAAATTTAGCCATTATTTCATCACTTCTTTACATTGCATTTCTATTTCAATATTTGCTTCATCAATATTATTTAAATATTGTACTGAATAAGTTTTATTATTAAATGCTACTAACATATCTCTGTTTGAATTTTGATTATCATAATAGGCATCTATAACCGCTTGTGAGTATCTAATTGTAAAATTTGTATATGCCTTTTCAAAATCACTGTGATTTGCTATTAAAGTAAATCCTCTAGTTGTTTTTATATGGGCATATGGTTGTGATACTACTTTTGTTAACTCTATTGGAAATCCTTGATTATCTTCTGCTTCAACTACTTGATATATGGTAATTTGTTTATTATATTTACCAGCATTAATCATTTATTTCACCATTTGGAAGTAAATTTAATTGGTGCATACCAAGTATAGTTTCAACAACTTTATTTAGGTTTGAATTATCAACATACATTGATCTATTATCATACATATCTTGGCATAGAACAAATACAACTATAATTAAATCTTTATAATTATCTAAATCAGCATTATCTATACCTGTGTAATTTAATATATAATCTTTAGAAATATTTATTAATGTAGTTAAATAATTTTGTTCATCTTCTGATACTTCACTTAATCTAATATAATCTGCAATATCAGAATAAGTTATATCACTAATTTTATTTATATTATTCATAGTTACTCCTTTCTTTTTTGGGAGTTTTGCCTAAACAACAAATAATATTAATTAAGCACTAGGTGTAGTACCAGCAATTTGAATAGCTGAAATCTTTTGAGGATTTTCAATTTTACTATCAAATTCTAACCAACCAACAATTCCATATGCGTGTTGAGTTGCATATTTTTCTCTTAATACTTCAATATTAATATCTTCACTAAATTTAGTTGCTAATCCTGACATATCTCCATAGTAAACAACAATTTTTCCTGCTTCTACTTCTGGCATATTATCAGATACATATACTGGTTTACCTAGTAATGTACTCTTAAATGGTGAAGCAATATCATATACTTCATTTAGTAAATATGATCCAGTTTGTGATTTTAATTGTCTAATAGCAGTTCTTGTTGCTTCATTCATAATCCAAACTGCATTACCTTGAAATACATCTTTTACTTTACCTTGTACAGCAATTAAATCATCAGCAGTAATTGATGCAGTAGTAACTTTATTAGTTACAGTTGATAATCCTTCTACACTTCCATTACCATTTAATAATGTATATTCAATAAATCTAGCAATATCATATGCCATTCTATCAACTACAAATGCAACAACATCAAATTGTGAATTATTAATTAAACTTCTTGAAATTAATGATAATGCTCCTGCTAAATAACCATTTAATTCAATATTAGTAAATTTACCAACATTGCTTTCTAAATCTTGAAATTCATTTGCAAATGCTACTGAAATTGAAGTAGTTGCTTCATCATAATAAGGAATTTCTAATTTACCTTTTACATTGTATTTAGTAGATTTATCAAGAATTGGGCATAAATCATAAACTTGTTTAATAATTCTATTAGCAATAGTTTGTGGAATTAAAACTTGTCCACTTCCTTGTGCTGGAGTTAAATTAGTTGCTCTTTCATTAACTTGTCCTCTGATAAATGCTTCAAATTCTTTTTCTTCTGCTAATGCTCTTGTTTTTTCTTCATCACATTTTCTTTCTTCATCTTTTGGTAATGCTTCTTTTTCAATGTCTTGACCTTCCATTTTATCAAATTCCCCTTTCAATTCTAATGTTTTCATAATTCTTCTAACATTATCTCTGATTTCAGCAAGTTCTGCTGCTTCATCTTCTGTTAGTTCTCTTTTTTGTTCTTTTGCCTTATTTAAAACTTCATCTGCTCTTATAATAAGGTCATTTTTCTTTTCAATTAATTCTTTTTCCATTAATTATTCCTCCTTCATTTCTTTTATCATATTCTCATATTTTGAATAATCTATATCATCAACAATTTCTTGTTGTTTAGGCTTCTCTTCACCTTTTGGCTCTTCTTGAGCCACTTCTTCTTTATGTTCTTCTTGAACATCTTCTCTTATTGATATTTCATCAATAAAATCTTCACCTCTAAAATGTAGTTCTTCACTATCATCTCTAGCCATTATTAATGTTCCATCATAGGCAGGTGTTTTACTTCTATCTAATATTGAAACTTCTGCTAAATCTAAATCTTTAACTGCTCTATAAGGCATACCTCTTTCAATAGTATTTTCTACTTCTCTATCTTGGAATCCAAAACTCCAGCCAACTAATTCTCCATTTCTTGCCTTTTGAATAACATCAGGGTCAGTTATTGTTGCTCTTGCTTTTAATCCTATGTTATCTTCTTCAAGTTCTAAGTTTCCTTTTTTAGTTGATCCTAAATCTCTATTCCAGTCATGGTTAAGTAAAATATGAACATCATCATTTCTGTTTAAAGCCTTCTTAAAAGCCCCTTTACATATCCTTTCGATAAATTGCCCTACTCTACTCATTAAAGGCTTAGAATTTCTTTCTATGGCATTTACATAGCCTTCTATTTCAACACTATCTTGTTTTACTCTAATCTCCATCTTCATCACCCCCTTTATGGATTACTTGAATTTCCACTTTCTTCAAATTCTGTATCTAAAACTTTATCAGTTAATACATTTTTAATACTTGAATCTGTTTTACTTTCTGCTCCTGTATCTACTCCATCATTTGGGCTTGTTACTGTATCAGTATTTGGTGTGTAATATACATGATTTGTTGTATCATATAGAACTGCTCCTAAACCTACATTGATTACATCTAATCCATCTATATAATTCATATCTTCTTCTTTTCTCATTTCATTAATAGTTTTTAATCCTATTTCTTTATATAGTTTGTAAGTTTCCGCTCTTTCTTTTGGATTTGCTTTTAGGATTTCTTTTACATCAAAATCAAAATACATTTTACCTTTTTCTTTTTCAAGTAATAATTCTCTATTTAATGCAGTTTTAAATGCACTAATTATAGGGTATATTCCTTCTTTAAATGTTCTGTAAAAGTCATTTGGGTAAATATGGAATAATGAATATATTTCATCATTTAAAGTCTTTTTACTTTCATTCATTTGTAATTCTACCGCACTATTTGAACTTTCTTGGAACTCTAAACCATTATTTAATACAACAACATTTTCTTTATTATTAGTAAATAAATTATTCCATGCTCTTTTTAATACATTTATTTCTTCTTGTCCTAATTTCTTTTGTGATTTTAGGAAGCCTTTTTTACTTCCACCGCTTTTAACCATATTTAATTGACATAATAATGTATTAAATGCAGTTTCAAGAGCCGTACCAACTTCTTGAGTTAATCCTACTCCTGTTGCTCCATCTTTAGTATTTCTTAAAAGTTTAATAAACTCATGTTTATAATAATTTTCTCCTAATACTAAAATCTTGTAATCTTTAAATATTGGTTTAAAGTTTGGAATTGTTTGAACAAATATAGGCTTTACATAAAATAATCCTGTTACTTCATTTTTATTTTTTCTTATATAACAATAACCACCTTTGTCCATAAGATAATCAGTAACTAATGCTTGTTTTAATTGGAATGCATCTAATGTATCTCCTGTATCTCCATTTAATAATTTAACTCTTGTATCATCTTCTACTGTTTCAACTTTTCCTTGTTTATATTTATAAAGTTTTACAGGCATACTTGCTATCATATTTGAAATTAGATCAACTGCTCCACTTACTGCTGGAATTGTTAAGGCTTGTTCTCTTGTTATAGTTTCATTATTTAATATGGCTTGTAATAAGACATCTGTTGCAACTTCTTGAGTTGTTGTTTGTGTTGATTCTTGAGTTGTAGATGTATCAGAACTAACATCTCTTTTTCTAAATTTATCAAATACTCCCATTATCTCACCTCCTTTATTAAATTTTTTTATTTATTATTTTTTCTTTTTAGTTGTCTTTTTAACTTCTGCTTTATCTATTCCAACTAATACAACTAAATTTAATTCTTTTAAATGTTCATATCTTTCTTTTGTAACATTAAATACATCTTTTGTATTTCTTCTAACTTTTGGATTATCAGAATTAATTTCTAAACCTTGATAATCATCAAAATTTGTAAGAGCCTTTACTACATAATTTTTCATACTACCTCCTATAATTGTCTAAAATCTTTTTTAATAGCCATTTGCTTATGCATTTCTACTCTTTTTAATACATAATCTTTATATTGCTTATTCTTGGTTTCTTCTGTGAAATCTAGCATATCTGCTATATGTCTATAAATGCTATTGTCCCATTTATAATTTCTCTTTGTTGATACACTATGTGTATTTGTTCTATTCCAAATATGAGTTACTTGTGGTAAATCTGCAAAACTATTGCTATGGTCCACTATTCTATAATGATGAACTTTGTCCTCCATTAAAGTACCTTCACTAAATAATGTATTTTTTAATATCTCTGATTTAATTACTTTAGTCCACACCGCACAGGTAGGCTCTACAAATAAATCCATCATAGTTTCATGTTTTGGAATATCAGTAAATATTATTTCACCATTGTATAATGAGTAACCTGTTCTAATAATATCTTCATCTTCTATAAAATTATTTAAATCTTCTAACACTTTATCATTTATTAACCAGTCATCACTATCAATACACATTATGTAATCTCCTGTTGCTTCCATTATTCCAATATTTCTAGTTCCACCATTATATTTTTTATATGGAACTCTTAATACTTTATGACCTTTTAGCATTCTTTCTGCTATTTCTAATGAATTATCTTCACTCATATCATCAACAAATATAATTTCATAATTTTTATATGTTTGATTTAATACACTATTTAAACATTTTTCTAGGAATTTACCATTATTATAATTTGGAATAATAATACTAAATTTATAATCTTTCTTTTTAGGTGGCTCTATTATTTTTAACCACTCTTTTGAATAATCTGGGTAATGATAAGTAAAATCCTTTTTAAGATTTTCTATTTTCTCTAAATCAAAATTAGATAAGTCTTGATTGACTATATAACCTTTACCATCAGTTAATTCTTTAATTGCATTTTTAAAATCAGTACATACACATGGTGTTCCAACAATTAATGCTTCATACATAACCATACATTGGCTTTCTGAAACACTAAATTGCCATAAACTATCTGCCCATCTCATATATTTATATGGATTTTCTTGCATACCTTCCCATATTACATTGTAATTTTTTAATTTGTTTTTAATTTCATCAACATAACTATTAAATAAATTACAACTTCCTACTATTACTAATTGATAATCTTTTCCATATCTTTCTTCACATTTTTTTAATGCTATTTCTAGTTTATCAAATCCTTTATATCTATCTATTCTACTAACCATAACAAAGTTATGTTTCTTTTTAGGAATATCAACTTTTTCTTTTGAGAGTTCTATTATTTCTTCTTCATTAATTAAATTTGGAATTACTGTACTATCTTTGCCATAAACTTCTTTAAATTGCTTTTTGGCTTCTTCTGATACTGAAACATACTTTTTAAAAGGTATTCCTGTTTCATATCTTTCTTTGCTATCTACTAAACAATTATTGATTACTTGAATATAGTTATTTTTTCTTGCTTTTACTTTTTTAAGATTATAAATTGCATCATAAATAACCAAATCAAAAATATCATTGGCAACTTCATCAATATATCTAACATTTCCAATAGTTGCCCATTTTTCAAGCATTGGTAATTGTGCATCATGGTTTGAATAAACAAATGTTATATCATTTCCTGCATTACTTAATACTTTTGCTCTGTTATACATTGTTTTTTCAACTCCACCTGTTTCAAATGGACAAGAATAATACATTGCTATTTTCATAATACCTTACCTCATTGTTATTATATTATCTTTTTATGCCTTATTTTTCGCATCTTTTTTCTACAATACTTGAATTAATTTACATATTCCCAATGGTAACCACCAGCAGTAATTGTTCTACCATTTAAACAATTTGAAATTGAATTTTTATAAATTTTTGTTATCTCTGATGCTTTTGTTATGCTTGGAAATTCTTTATTTAATTCATAACACTTTATTTTTTTGCTACATGACTTTGCTTTTTTATTTATATGTTCTTTACTTTGTTTTTTACCTTTTTTTGCAACACTCATTTTTAATCTTGTTTTTTCATTTGGCTTTATTCCAAAATGATTTTTACTTATTTTTTCTCTTGTTTCTTTACTATGGTGTTTTCCATAATCCCAAGGCATTCTTCCTTTATTAGCAATTCCTATTTTTATTTTAGTTTCTTCTGAATGTTTTCCTACTGAACTTCCACCATGTTGAATATTATAGCCATAATCATTTTTATCACTTTTATAAAATGCAATTAATTCTATTTCCTTTTGTTCTGCTTCTGTTTTAGATAAGCCAATATATAAAATTTCATGTTTAAAATTATTCCATCCATACTTTTTTATTGCCTTTGTGAAATAATCATTGTTTAAATAACCATTGCCATTACTCCATCTTTTTCTAGGAACTTTACTTGTTATTCCTATATAAACTTTACCACTTGGAGAAGTATGTTTATAAACTATGTAATTATTCATAATACCTCCTTATATTGTTTGAACGACAAAATCCATAGAGTTTAAGAAAACATCTTGCTCTAATAAATACATTGCATTTATTAAGGCAACTACCATATCAACTTTTCCATTTGATTTCTTCTTATTTACATATAAATTCTTATTTGTATCATAAGTACATTTTGCATTTTGAAAGTTAATCTCTAATAATTTATTTTCAGTATATTTTGCTTCACCATTTAATATTTTTTCTTTAAATAATTTTGTAGGTGAATGTAATACACTTGAATGTTGTCTTATTTCAACAGTATTTAATCCTGCTCTTTCAAGTTTTTGAGCCGTACTCATACAATTGAATCTATCATAACCAATTGCTTGTACTTGAACTCCATATTTACTTTCAATATTCATTATAAAATCTTCAACAACTGCATAATCTATAACTTTATCTCCACAGGCTATACATTTCATTG
>JAFRDD010000135.1 GCA_017404025.1 Clostridia bacterium | reverse complement strand
CGCATCCATGGTAAGGATGAGGTCACCAGTTCAAACCTGGTTGACGGCTCCATATTCGGGCCGGGGCATTAGCTCAGTTGATTAGAGCGCTTCAATGGCATTGAAGAGGTCATGAGTTTGAGTCTCATATGCTCCACCATTACGCTAATGCTTTAAATTGTTGAAGTGATTTCGCAGAGAGAAAATGTACCGATTAGGTACATTTTTTGATTTTTAGGCACTTTTATGTTGTTTTGTTTGGCTATTCTCTGAATTTATTACCTCTAAAATAAGGCAACAGAAAGTCGCTATTCGAACAAACCGCAACAGAGGTGATATGTACCGATTGGTTCTTATGGTTTCAATTATGTTGCGCATATGAGAAAATATGTGGAATATAATTGGAGAAATATAGTGCCCAGGCTTACGAATGCTGAATATCTTAAACGACATTGTTTTATGCAAACTTTATATGGAGATGAGTTGCTTGCTAGCATAATACTAGGACATTTAGACCCGTATAAACAGCAGGTGTTGCACTATTATTATGCGACTGCAGAGGCATCAAAGACGGATGACGAATTAATAGAGCACCGAAGATGGTGCGACCAAAATACTACGCTCAGCGCAGGTAAGGCTTTTTCGCGATTACTCAAAATGACAATTCATCTAATGAAGATGACGAGTATTGAATGCGACTATACAAATACTGCCGCTATTGCAAAGAAGATGCCTGAACTAAGAAGATACATCAGCAAAATTAACGCCGAATATTATGGAAGAAAAGTTCCTTACGATAGTAAAACCAGGGTGGTTCCAGTGGTTCGACCGGAAGTAGACACTGCAAAGCTTGCTTCTGCCGTGATGATGATCGCCAAACGCATGGTTTGTGATCCGGAATATGAGGCGAGTGTAAAGAAAATAGTCAGTAAGAGAGTGAAAAAATAATCTAATGGGTTATATAGATATATCTCTGCGCTGACTATTTTGTTATGGTTTGAGAACAATACTCTTTAAGTTCCGGAATATTCTTTTCAATAGCGTCCCACAATATTTCCGGAACGAATGAGCCGTAGTTGTGGACAATGGTGTTTCTAAAGCCGATAATCTTGCGCCACTCAATGCCTGGATGGTTTTTAACAAATTCACCGCTAAGGTCGTGAGCAGATTCGCCAATTTGAATAATACAGAAAGCTAGCATATCTTGAAGATTTTGGTCGTTTAAAAAGCGTTCTTTAGAAATGGAGTATTTATCTATAGCAGCAGCGATCCTGTCGCAATATTCAATGATAGTCTCCAATATGAATACATCTCTATGCTCCATAGAGAAGAATCCTGTCATTCTTAATTAGTTCAAAGAAACGTGGTTTAACGCCGTCTGTGGCCAGTAGATCTACTTCGGTGCCGAGTTCATTGACTAAATCTTCGTGCAGGCTAAAGTACTCGTCATAAGTATTAACTTCACCACGATCAATAATGATATCTATGTCGCTTTTTTCGTCTGCAACGCCTTTAGCATAAGAACCAAAAAGATAAGCGTTCTTAATGCCGTATTTTTTTCCGATCTTTGCGACCTTATCTCTGATTTCACTAATAGTGAGCATAATATCCTTTGTTTATAAGATATATTATAGCATAGAGTGCAAAAAAGTAAAAATGATACTGCTTTAGGCCCGTTTATCTAGTTTGCGGATAGTCCCACCATTTTTTGTGTCTCAAACTTTGCCGCAATGGTCGTGGTCGGGGTCTTGTTCCAGATGATGATGGTGATGATGCGAGAGATGCGGGAAAATGAACTCCAGGCCGACTTTGATGATGATAATTGAGATGGCGATGCTG
>JAFRDD010000007.1 GCA_017404025.1 Clostridia bacterium | reverse complement strand
TCCATTCTATGAAGGTATTATAAGACATTTTTATTTACAAACGCAAAAAAAGAAGTTAAGTTAATAACTTCAGTTTTTGAGACATTTTCATTTACAAATACAATACTTTTTTGAGACATTTTCATTTACTAGTCACAAAAATTTATATTAATTTGACAAAATTAGTAGAAAAATTTTGAATTCTAATATATAATGTTCATCAAGAGTAATAACACTCGAGATAGGTGAATAAATGAATGATGAATATTTAATAAAAATAGATGAGCCTAGAATTCAAGAAACATGTGATGCATTTTTTAAATGGAAAGACTTAAATACATATGTTAAGAGTTTAGTATCAAGAGGAATTAATATGCCAGATGCAATAAGTGAGCCAATGGGTTGCTATTGCTTGAATCTTCTTTGGAATAAAAAATCTGGAGGAGATGCTAAATCTCTTGATGGAAAGAAAATTGAATTTAAAGCTACAAGCAATTATGAATATGATTTAAGTAGCTTTGGACCAAGATGTGATTTTGATGACTTAGTATTTTTAAGATTTGATTTAGATCTAAATATGTTGTTTGTTTACGATACGGGAATTAATTCAGAAGAATTAAAGAAAATTCCTGTATCAAGAACTGCAACTGTAGGAGATTACCAGAAAGCTGGTAAAAGACCACACCTAAGTATAATACAATCAATTATTGAAACAAGACAACTAGAATCTACTGTAATATTTAATATTAGAAGAGGTAAGATAGTTGAAAAAGGATGAAAGGCAGAGTGTTATTTACTCTGTTAAAATATAACAAAAGATTGCGGCGTGCCGCATAATATAAGGAGGAAGTATATTATGTATAAGATTTGTAGCCTTTTTGCAGGTGTTGGAGGAATTGATTTAGGGTTTTTAGAAACTGATAAATGTGAGATAGCTTATGCTAATGAATTTGATAAATATGCAGTAGAAACATATGAAAAAAACTTTAAAACGAAGGTGGATTGTAGAGATATCCACGAAGTTAAATTGAATGAAATACCAGAGTTTGATATTATGGTTGGAGGATTTCCATGTACTTCTTTTTCTGTAGCTGGATATAGAAAAGGTTTTGAAGATGATAGAACAGGAGATTTATTCTTTGAAATGGAAAGAATATTCAAAGAAAGAAAACCAAGAGTAATATTTTTAGAAAATGTAAAAAATTTAGTGGGGCATGATAAAGGCAATACATTTAAAACTATAATTGAAAGATTGGAAAATGCAGGTTATAAAGACAAAATAAAATGCCAAGTTTTAAATGCTTGTGAGTACGGAAATATACCACAAAATCGTGAAAGAATATACATTGTTGCATTTAGGGACAAGGAAGATTTTGATAGATTTCAAATGCCATTGCCAACAACACTAGAAACAAGTATAAAAGATGTGTTTAACTTTGATACAAAAGTTGATGACAAATATTATTATACAGAAGGAAAATATAAAGGTAACATATATAAATTGTTAACAGAGGAAATGGATGATGATAATACTGTTTATCAATGGAGAAGAAAATATGTAAGGAAAAATCAAAGTAATTTAGTGCCAACTTTAACAGCTAATATGGGAGAAGGTGGACACAATGTACCGCTAATAAAGACAAAATTTGGAATAAGAAAGTTAACACCAATGGAATGTTTTTATGCTCAAGGATATCCTAAATATTATGAGTTGCCTACAGACATGAGTGACGCAAGGTTATATAAACAAGCAGGAAATAGTGTTGTTGTACCGGTTATAAATAGAATAGCCGAAAATATAATGAATGCATTGAAATAAGAAATGGGGGATTAAAGTGAAAGTAAAATTACAAAAAATTATAGATGAATTACAAATGAGGTTTGCAGACACTACAGTTTATTATAATAAAACAACAGGAGAAACATTAATAGTAAATGATGATGATTTTGAAATAGTCGAAGATGATGATTTTGAAAGTAACATAGTAAAGTATCCAGATTGGCAAAAAGAACATTTGAAAGAAGTATATAAATTAATGTATGAGGATGTAGATGACTTTATTTCATTACCAAACAATTTTGATATAAAAGATAGCGATATTATGGAAGAATTTATTGAAACTATATGTAATGATAATAAAAGAAATAAACTAGAAAATTGCATGTGGCAAAAAGGTATGTATAGAAAATTTAAAGATATGTTAATACAATTAGGATTAGAAGAACAATACTACAAATTTTATGATGAAAAGTTAAAAGAAATTACAATAGAGTGGTGCAAAGAAAATAATTTAGAATATGAGGAGTAAGATATGAAGTTAAAAGATAAAGAATTATGGTTAGAATTATATGAAGTGGCTAAAAATATACAGATGCTAGAACCATGGAAATATTTGTGGGATATGGATTTATTAATGTATGTAAGTGAAGAGATGCAAGATGTTTTTTACTGTAGTGTAATGGGACGTGGAGGAATGCATAAGGCAATAGCTGTTTATCAGGGAAATCAAATTAATGGATTTTTAGATTTAGCCAAAAATCAATACCCAAATTATATGTTAGTAAATTATCAAGAATGTTTGATGTGTAATTTTATAAATAGGCAAGAAACATTACCCAAGAATAGGGAGTTAATTAAAGAATTGGGATTGAGTTTTAGGGGAACATGGGTATCTTTTGAATGCTTTGAAAAAGGATATGAACCTAGTCCAATTAATATAAAACAAGTAAAAGTTATGATAGAGGCATTAAAAAACTTTTATATGATGTTTAGAGCAATAATAGAAAAGGGAATGAAAGTAGATTTTGAAAGAGGAGAAGTTCTTGCAAGGCATTATGATAAAAATAAAAAACTTTACTTAAATTATCCAAATCAATTAATGATTCCAAAGAAAGAATTTGATATTATTGGCTTAAAAGAAGAGTTTAGAAATGAAATAATGAAATTACCACAAACTGAAATGGAATTAGAGTTTGAATTTTTGAATTATTTTCCAATGAGAATAAGAGAAAATAAAGAGCAAGATGGTAGAATTTATTATCCAAGGGTAAGATTTATTGCTGATAGAAAAACAGGTTTTGTTATATCCCATGATTTTATTAACAAAAATGATTATAAAGACGAAAAGGAATACGTAATAGAATCTGCAGAACTTTTAATAAATTATTTTTATAAATTTGGAAGACCAAAAAGGATTTATGTAAGAGATGAAGAAAGTAAAATGTATTTAAATGAACTAGTAGATAAAGCACAAATAAAATTAACTGTTAGACCAACATTGAAAGCTATTGATGAATTTTATAAATCAATGGATAGAATGATGTAGTATAATAAAAATAAACTAGAAGTTAGTACAAAAAACTAATTTCTAGTTTATTTTTTTAAGTTATTTTTAGATAATTAACTTTTTATTCTCTTGGAAGTTTCAAAAGATTGTCTCTTCCAGTGTAGTCTGGTTCAGATCTAACGTATTTTTCTCCAGTTTGACTAAGCATTGGTTGTAAGTTTGGATAAGGATAGATGTTTACTTGGATACTATTAGGGTTATTTTTTAAGAAATCATGAATAGAAGATTTTGAATAGTATCCATTTTCTTGGCAATCTTCTAAGTATATTTTATCTATTTCTGTTAGGTTGTTTGATGAACCACAACTTGGCTTCATTTTTATTTTAATTGCTTTCATATAAAATATCTCCTTTCTATCCCAAAAAGTCCCAAAATATTGACTTCTTACAATAAAAAGTGTTATAATAATTTTAACAATACTTTTGCGAGAAGTTATTTGTTAGTGAACATTTCAAGTTGTTTATAACACTTGGGATGTTTTTTATTGTTAAAACGATTATAATATATAAATTTCACAATGTCAATACTGGGACAATAAAAATATTTTTGGAACGGTATTGACAAAATAAAACGGTAAAAGTATAATATAAAGGGTGGTGTTATGAAAAAGAAAAATGTATTAAATTTAATAAAATATTATATAGAAAATAATGATGAAAGCTTTAGAAATGAGGCTTATGAGATTGCAAAAGATTTTGACCAGAATGGAGATTACCAAGTAGCAGAATATATAATAGCTTTGTTATCTGATGTAAATACTTTTGTACCTCAGTCTTATGAATCAGGCTCAGATTTTTTTACAAAAATAGAAGTTAGTAATGCATCATTGCCATTACCAATAGAAATAAAAAATGACATTGTAGGAATAGTAAATGCAATAAGTAAAAATATCGGTGTTAATAAATTTTTATTTGAGGGAGCACCTGGAACAGGAAAAACAGAAACAGTAAAACATATAGCAAGGATATTAAATAGAGAATTATATCAAGCAGAATTCGATACTATTATTGACAGCAAGTTAGGTCAGACATCTAAAAATATAAATGCTATTTTTGACGAGATAAATCATTTACCACATCCAGAAAAAATTATTATATTATTTGATGAAATAGATGCACTAGCGTTAGATAGATTAAATAATAATGATTTAAGGGAAATGGGAAGGGCTACATCTACATTACTAAAGGAATTAGATAAACTAAATGAAAAAATTGTTTTTATTGCAACAACAAATTTATATAAATCATTTGATAAAGCTATTATTAGAAGATTTGATAAGATTATAAATTTTAATAGATATTCGCAAGAAGATTTATTAGATATTGCAGTATCAATATTAAGTGAATACATAGAAAAATTCCCATCAGCTGTTAGAGATGTAAAACTATTTAAAAAAATTATAAATACATTAAACCCAATACCTTATCCTGGAGATTTAAAAAATTTAATACGCACAGCTTTAGCTTTTAGTGATGGAGCTAGTGAATATGATTATTTAACAAGACTATATGAAACTGCAAATAACGTGAATATAAAAGATAATATAAAGAAATTACAAGAACAAAAATTTACTGTAAGAGAAATTGAGAATTTAACAGGTATTTCTAAAAGCACAATTTCAAGGGGGTTAAACAATGAATAGTTTGATTCAATTAAAAGGGCAGTTAAATCCTAGAAGTAATCCATCACGTGGTGGAGGAAGTAATTTGGCTACAAATACAGAGGTTAAAGTGGAACAATTAGAAAATATAATAAGAAACCTTGAAGAGTTAAGAGAATATTGGAAAAACAGAACAACATTGATTGATGGGACATTAGTTAATGTTGTATATAATAGGATAGTTCCGAAAAGTAAAAGAATAAAAACAATAATATTCAAAAATTCTAATGAAAATACTTCTGACTTAATAAAAGGTGCAAAATATGAAGGAGATGATAATAATCCTTATCATGTTATAACATATTTCATACCTTTGGAAAATTTGCAATTAAACATTAATAAGATACAGATATGTGTAAATATTGTTAAAGATAAGTTTAATAATAAATTTAATAATGAAGATGAAAAAGAAATAAGCAAGATAGATTTTTCGAAATATGATATATCAAAAACTACTTTTATGGAAGTATTAACAGATTGCTCAATAGTAACTAAGTTAACTTATCCTAAATATGATAAAGAACTAAATGAAAATCAAGCAATTACTTTGTATGATGTTAATAAAAAATCTAAAGAAATTTTAGAAAAATTAGGAATAACAGGTAGAGAACTTAATATTTTAGATGATAATACAATTATTTTATATAAAGATGCATTATCAATTTTAGTAAGACAAGCTCCATATTTAATATCAATGGCAGTAGAAGATATATCTGATTATGAATTACCTAAAGAGTATGGAGAGGAAGAAGATGTATTAGAAATAGAGCAGGTGGCTAAAAATGTAGCTGAATTTCCTGAACCAACAGATGAACCATATATAGGAGTATTAGATACAGCATTTGATAAAAGAGTATATTTTGAAAAGTGGGTTGACTATGAAGAAAGATATATGGACGATTTAGCAGATATTACTGAGGAGGATAAAAAACATGGTACAGCAGTTGATTCAATTATAGTAGATGGACCATCTATAAATCCCAAATTTGATGATGGGTGTGGAAGATTTAGGGTAAAACATTTTTGTATAGCACGTCATGGAAATAATAGTACATTTTCTATAATGAGAAGAATAAAGGAAATAGTTGAAAACAATTTAGATATAAAAGTTTGGAATCTTTCTCTTGGATCTAATACGGAAATTGATAAAAATTTTATATCACAAGAAGGAGCTTTATTAGATAAATTAGAAAATGAACACGATATTATTTTTGTTGTAGCAGGCACAAATCAAACAGAAAAAAAACAAGATAAAATTGGCTCACCAGCTGATTCCATTAATTCATTAGTTGTTAATGCTGTAAAAGGAAATGGTGAAAAAGTATCTTATGCGAGAAGAGGAAAGGTATTGTCGTTCTTTAATAAACCAGATATATGTTATTATGGCGGAGATGCTGGAGAAGAATTAAGAACTTACATAGGAACAGGACAAAAAATGAATCAAGGGACGTCTTTCGCAGCACCATGGATTTCGAGAAAAATGGCTTATCTTATATATAAGTTAAGATTATCAAGAGAAATAGCCAAAGCTTTAATTATAGATTCTGCAACTGGATGGGATGTAGTGGATGATGCAAAAGCAGAATATTATGGATTTGGGAGGGTTCCAATTAGAATAGAAGATATTATTAATTCAAATAAAGACGAAATAAAATTTTATATAGAAAGCGAATCAACAGATTATGATACATATACATATGGAATTCCAGTTCCACTTGATAAAGAAAAATGCCCATATATAGCTAAAGCAACTTTGTGTTATTTCCCTAAATGTACAAGAAATCAAGGTGTAGATTATACTAATACGGAATTGGATTTGTATTTTGGTAGAGTTATGCAAAATAAAAAGGGAAATATAACTATAAAAACTATAAACAATAATAAGCAATCAGATGAAGATGGTAGAGTATTGGAAGGAGATGCCAGAAAATATAACAGAAAATGGGATAATGTAAAACATATTGTTGAGGAATATAAAACAACAGCTCGTGCTAAAAAGGTATATGAAAATTCTTCTTGGGGATTAAGTGTTAAATCAAAAGATAGACTTGGCAAGGGGGATGGAAAAGGGATAAAATTCGGAGTAGTAATAACCTTAAAAGAAATTAATGGAGTTAATAGATATGATGAATTTATAAGACAATGCTCTTTTAAAGGATGGTTAGTCAATAAAGTTGATGTTGAAAATAGATTAGAATTATATAATATAGCAGAGCAGGAAATTGAATTTGAATAGAATAAAAGTGATAAATTTACAAAGGTAAATTTATCACTTTGCTGTTTAAATATAAATTATAGTTTTATAATTCTTTAAATCTTAAAAATTTAAGAACATTCATAACTAGAAGTTAGTATAAAAACTAACTTCTAGTTATTTTTTGCTAAATTTAAAAAAATGCCCATTTTTTGATTTTAAAAGCCACTTATCTAGTAGAAGAATAAAAAATTTTAAAAAATTTTTTAAAAAAGTTTACATTTTGAGTACCTAAATGGAACTAGTATAGTAAATGGACAAATTTGTAATAAAAATTTTTTATCCTAATAGAATTAATTAGCAAAATCGAAAGGAAAGTGTGTATTGGAAAATCAAAACAAGAGTTTAAAAGGTTTATCAAAAACAGAAGATATGTATCAATTAAAAGTTGGGGAAATGCTTGTTGAAATGGCATATTCTGATAATAATAAAAGTTTTAATAAATGTATGCTAAACATTTTAAAACAAAAAGTTAAACAGGGCTGACATTTATAATAGAGCACGTTACACTATATAAAGAAGGGAGGAAAAAATATTGGCTGGAAGAAAATCAAAATATTCTTCGGATAATTCAAATAATAATGGAACAAAAATATGGTCAGTTGCACTGTATATTAGGCTTTCACAAGAAGATAATGACACAGGAATTGATAAACAAGAGAGCAATAGTATTACAAGTCAAAAGGCTTTATTAAATGAATTTACCCAAGAACATGATGATTTGATTGTTTACGATACTTATGTTGATGATGGTTATACAGGAACAAATTTTAATAGACCTGGATTTCAAAGGTTATTAGAAGATATGAGAAAAGGAAACATAAATTGTGTTCTTGTAAAAGATTTATCAAGACTAGGAAGAAATTACATAGAAGTTGGAAATTATATTGAGCAAATATTTCCACTATTTAATGTAAGATTTATAGCGATAAATGATAGTGTTGATAGCTTTAAAAATCCTATGAGTAGCAATACAATTTTAGTTCCGTTTAAGAATTTAATTAATGATGAGTATGCAAGAGATACATCAATAAAAATTAAGTCAGCATTAAATGGAAGAAAGAAAAAGGGCGAATTTATAGGAGCATTTCCATCTTATGGATATGTAAAAGATGAACAAGATAAACATAAGTTAGTAATAGATGAAGAGTCAGCCGAGATTGTAAGAAAAATTTTTGAATGGAAAGTAAATGAAGGGCTTGGAAATTTATCAATATGCCATAGATTAAATGATATGGGAATTCTAAATCCAACAGGCTATAAAAAGAAGAAGTTAAATCAAAATTACAATAATTCTAAAATGAAGCAAGAGGATTATTCATGGTGTCCATCTACAGTTAGAAATATCTTGAAAAATGATGTTTATATTGGAAATGTAACACAAGGAAAAAGAAAAGTAAAAAGTTACAAAATACATAAAGTAGAGCAAGTGCCAGAAGAAGAATGGGTTACAGTAGAAAATATGCACGAGTCTATTATAGATAAAGAGTTATTTGATAAAGCGCAGGGGTTAAGGAAAGTTGATACAAGAGTACAAAATACTGGTTATTTAAGCATGTGGGCAGGTATTTTGAAATGTGCAGATTGTGGGCGAGCAATGCATAAAAAATATTGTAAAAATACTAGTGGTACAGTTTATGAATACTATATTTGCGGTACATATAGAAAAAAATCTAATAAGTTATGCACAAAACACACTCTAAAAGTGGAAGAACTTGAAAAAAGTGTATTGGAAGCAATAAAACTTCATATTGAATTACTTATTGATACTGAAAATATTTTAGAACAAATAAATAAATCCAAAACAAAACAATTAGCAAATGAAAATATTTTGAATATCAAACAGGCTAAGGAAAAAGAGATTGAGAAGATAAGTAATTTGAAAAGATGTCTATATGAGGACTGGAAAAATGAAGACATAACAAGAGAAGAATATATTGAGTATAAACAAAAATATGAACAAGATATAGAAAGAATAAAAGGAATCATTGTAAATTTAGATAAACAAAAGGAAAAACAAGAGGAACTTATTGATTGTAATAGTAAATGGATTGAAAATTTCAAAAAATATAAAAATATAACTGAATTAGATAGAGATATTATAACAGAATTAATTGATTATATTGAAGTATATGAAAATAAGAAAATCAAGATTCATTTTAAATTTATAAACGAGCTCGATAAGATTCTTGAATACATAGCCTAAGTCAATATATTAATTTTTAGCCCTTGGTGTCGCAATCTCCATATTTAAATGATTTGTATGTAGATTGCCCCAATTCGCACTCGCTTTCGCTCGTTTGGTCGCTTACGCGGGCTATGCAATTAATATATTGACGTTGTAAATTAATATTAAAAATTTGTAGCGATAAAAGAAACCAAGGAGGAGGGGTTGCAGCGCCAGTTGGCGGACAGATATTTAATGAAGTATTGCCGTACTTAGAAGTTAATCAGGGGAATCAGGAAGAAGTAGAAGTTGTTGAAGAAGTAAATGTGCCAAATGTAACTGGATTATCTATAAAAGAAGCAGAAAAAATACTAAAAGAAGTGGGATTAGAATTAAGTATAGAAGGCATTACAGAAGAAAACAAAGAAAATACAATAATAAAAGAACAAATTCCAACTGAGGGAATTAAGATAAATAAAAGGAATAAAATCTTTGCAAAGTATTGAAAGTAAAATCTAAAAATATAAGAAAATGAAATCATTAGTTAATGGAATTACAAATGTAGTAAATATAATAATGTAATATCAGGAAGCAGACCTTCAAGCATGGCTGCTAAAAAGAATCCAGTAGAATCACTAAGAACAGAATAATATAAAAAGAGGGGGATAAAAACTCCTCTTTATTATTATAATTTTATTTTTTATGTATAAAGTTATAATTCTATTATTATTTTAATATTTTTAAATATGAGGAAAAAATACAAAAAAAACTATACAAATTTTTATTTTAGTTATATAATGTTAAAAAAGTGTCTCATGATAAAATAATAATTTATCTGAAAGACAGAAGGAGATTTTTATATGGATTTAAAAAAATTATTATTAGGTTTACAAGGATTAAAAGTTAAAGGAAATTTAGATATAGATATTAAAGGAATAGAATCAAATTCTAAAAATGTAAAAGAAGGATTTATATTTGTTGCAATAAAAGGATTTTCAGTAGATGGACATAAATATATTAATTCTGCAATAGAAAATGGTGCTATAGCAGTTATTATAGAAGAAGGCTGTGATACAAAATTATTTAGTATTCCAGAAAATGTAACAATTATAATGGTAAAAGATACAAGAGAAGCTTTAGCAATTGCTTCATCTAATTTTTATGGTAATCCATCAAGCAAATTTAAATTAATAGGAGTTACAGGAACAAAAGGAAAAACTACAACAACATTTATGATAAAAGAAATTATGGAAAAAGCAGGGAAAAAAGTAGGATTAATTGGAACAATAGCTACTATTATTAATGGTAAAAAATTAAAAGATAGTGATAGAACAACACCAGAAAGCTTAGAGTTACAACAAATTTTTAATGAAATGGTAAAAGAAAAAGTAGAAGTTGTTGTAATGGAAGTTTCTTCTCAAAGTTTAAAATTAAATAGAGTTGCTGGATGTGATTTCGACTTAGTAGTATTTACAAACTTTTCAGAAGATCATATAAGTGAAAAAGAACATCCAGATATGGAAGATTATTTTAATTCAAAATTAAAATTATTTAAGATGTGTAATAAAGGTATAGTAAATATAGATGATTTGTATGGAAATAAAATTCCTAAATTGTTTCCAGAAAGTGAAATAACTACTTATGGTATTGATAACCCTGCAAATCTACTTGCAAAAGATATAACAATTACTAATTCATTAGTAGATTTTAAAGTTAAATTAACAGATAGAAATGAAAGAGTAAAAGTAGATATACCAGGAAGATTTAGTGTATACAATTCATTAGCTGCAATTTGCGTTTCTCAAAAATTTGGAATTGATCCAGAAGTTATAAAAGAAGCATTAGAGAATATTAAGGTTCCTGGAAGATCAGAACTTGTAGAAAATAAAAAAGGTTTGACAATAATGATTGATTATGCTCATTCTCCAGAAAGTTTGCAAAATATTTTACAAGCGGTTAAAAGTTATACAAAAGGAAGAATAATTTCAGTATTTGGATGCGGTGGAGATAGAGACACTACTAAAAGAGCAATAATGGGTGAAATATCCGGAAAAATAGCGGATTTTACTATTATAACATCAGATAACCCAAGAACAGAAGAACCAGAAAAAATTGTTAATCAAATAGAAAGCGGAATGAAAAAAACAAATGGAAAATATAAAACTATAGTTGATAGAACTGAAGCAATAAAAGAAGCAATAATTATGGCAAATAAAAAAGATATAATAATTCTTGCAGGAAAAGGACATGAGCCATACCAAGAAATAAATGGTAAAAAATATCCATTTGATGAGAGAATTATAGTAAAAGAAATTATTAAAGAATTAGATAAGGCAAAAGAAAATAAATAGGAAGGTTTGATAAAATTGAATTTTGATATAAAAATATTAATAGTAGCTTTTTTTATATCGGTAATATTAGGAATAATAATTATACCAATTTTGAAAAAATTAAAAGTAGGTCAAATAGAAAGAGATGATGGACCACAATCACATTTAAAAAAACAAGGAACGCCAACAATGGGAGGCATAATCATAATACTAGGTATGCTAATTACAATGATAGGAATATATATTTTCTTATTAGTGAGTAATCAGCAAGAATTAGCTAATAGATTTATACCACTTACAATATTAATTGTGGGATTTGGAGTAATAGGATTTATAGATGATTTTAAAAAACTTGTTTTAAAAAATACTAAAGGATTAAAACCTATGTATAAAATGATAGGATTACTAATAATATCAGTAGCATATGTAATATATTTACAAAAAGGTTTGAATCTAGGAACACAAATGTTTATTCCATTTTTAAAAACATACTTAACAGTACCAATATATGTATACTTGCCATTTGTTATATTGGTAATTTTAGGAACAACAAATGCTGTTAATTTAACTGATGGAATAGATGGTTTATCATCAAGTGTTTGCGTTATTATTACAACAACATTAGTAATAATAGCAACAATGTTTGGAGTGACAGAAGTATCCATATTGGGAAGTGTAATAATTGGATGTGTTCTTGGATTTTTAATGTTTAATTTACATCCAGCAAAAGTATTTATGGGGGATACGGGTTCTCTTTTATTAGGAGGAGTCATAAGTGGCCTTGCATTATATTTAAAAATGCCACTAATATTAATAATAATTGCTTTAATTCCAGTAATAGAAACATTATCTGTTATAGTGCAAGTTGCATACTATAAAAAAACTGGAAAAAGAGTATTTAAAATGGCACCATTGCACCATCATTTTGAATTATCAGGATGGAATGAAAATAAAGTTGTAATAGTGTTTAGTTTAGTTACTTTAATAACATGTATTATTGGGATTTTAAGTGTAGTAAATTTTTAAATTTATAGAAAGGAAAAAACGATGGCAAATAGAAAAAGAGAAAAAAGTTTTTCGAGCTTTTTAAATAATCCAATAGATTTTACATTAGTTGTGTGCATATTTTTATTATTAGTACTTGGATTAATTATGGTTCTATCTGCTAGTTCACCATCTGCACTTGCACAAAGTGGAAATAGTTATCAATATTTTTCAAAGCAACTTATATTTGCTGTTTTAGGAATAGTAGCAATGTTTGCTATTTCTAAAATAGATTATAGATTTTATCAAAAATTTTATAAATACGCATGGGTAATTTCTATAGCCTTATTGGTACTGGTAATAGTAGTTGGAAAAAGTGTAAATGGAGCTAAAAGATGGATATATGTTACAGAAACATTATCTTTTCAACCTTCAGAACTAGTTAAATTCTTTATGATAATTTTTTATGCAGGAATACTCGTAAAAAATAGGGATAAATTAGAAAAATATGTTGCAGGATTTTTTAAACATGTATGTTTAGTTGCACCGATAATAGGATTATTATTGCTACAGCCACACTTAAGTGCGTCAGTAGTTATTATTGGAATTTGTTCTATAATGATGATAACAGCTGGCTGCAAATTTACACATTTTATGGTCACAGGTGGAATTGCAGGAGTACCTGCACTAATTCTTGTAATCTTAAAAGCAGAGTATAGATTAAAAAGAGTTGTTACTTTCTTAGACCCATGGCAAGATATGACAGGCGATGGATGGCAAGTTGTGCAAAGTTTATATGCAATAGGTTCAGGAGGCCTTTTTGGTGTGGGACTTGGAGAGAGTAAACAAAAATATTTATATATTCCAGAACCACATAATGATTTCATTTTTTCTATATTAAGTGAAGAATTAGGTTTTATAGGATGTGCAGTAGTTATTATATTATTTGCAATATTTATATGGAGAGGAATTTTAATTGCGATGAGAGCTCCTGATATGTTTGGAAGTCTAGTAGCAATTGGAATTACTTCACTTGTAGCAATACAAGTAATAATAAATATTGCAGTTGTAACATCATCAATGCCAGCGACTGGAATGCCATTACCATTTTTTAGTTATGGTGGAACTGCATTATTCATATTACTATGTGAGATGGGAGTTTTATTAAATATTTCAAGAGCAACAGCAAAGAAAAAGGAGAGTTAAATGAAAGTTATAGTAGCAGCAGCGGGAACAGCTGGACATATTAATCCAGGGATAGCAATTGCCAATAAAATAAAAAAAGAAGAAAAAGACTCAGAAATAATTTTTATTGGAACAACTAGAGGATTAGAAAATGATTTAGTTCCAAGAGCTGGGTATAAATTAAAAACTATTGATGCATATGGGCTTAGCAAAAAAATATCAATTGATAATTTTAAAAAAATAATTAAAACTGCAAAAGGCTTTTTCGAAGCTAGAAAAATTGTAGATGAATTTAAACCTGATATTGTAATTGGAACAGGCGGATATATTTGTGGTGCGGTAATAACAGCAGCTCATAAAAGAAAAATTCCAACTGTTTTACATGAAAGTAATGCATTTCCAGGAAAAGCAGTGAAGGCATTAGCAAAAAATACAGATACAATATTAGTTGGTTTTAAAGAAGCAAAAGAAAAAATAAAAAAAGCTAAAAATATAGTATACACTGGAACACCAGTAAAAATTAAAAAAATAAATTACACTGACACTGAAAAAGAAAAAATGATACAAGATTTAGATTTATCAACTAATAAACCAATAATATTAATATTTGGCGGAAGTCAAGGTGCACAAAGAATAAATGAATCAATTATAGGAATAATAAAAAATAAATTAAATAAAAATTATCAATTAATTTGGGCAACTGGTCCAAAACAATATGATATAATTAAAGAAAAATTGGAAGATTTACAAATAAATATAAATAGAGTAAAAGATGTAAAGATAGTGCCATATATATATGATATGGAACAAATTATGAATATTTCTGATGTAATTGTCTCAAGAAGTGGAGCAATGACAATAACAGAAATTGCAATGCTTGGAAAACCATCTATATTAATTCCATTACCAAATGTTAGCAATAATCATCAGTATTATAATGCTATGGTTTTAAAAAGTAAGAATGCTGCAGAAATTATATTGAATGAAGAATTAAAAGATGAGAAAGTGTTAGACAGAGAAATAAAGAAAATAATAGAAAATAAAGAAAATATGAAAAAAATGGGCGAAAATGCATTGCAGACTGCAACTACTGATGCAGAAAATAAAATATATAATGAAATTAAAAAATTAGTAAAAAATAACAAAGAGAGGATAAAGGATGTTTAAAAAAACGCAATCTAAAATTATTATAATATTTTTAATATTAGGGTTGATAGCAATAGCTGGACTTGGATTATATGGATTTAATTTATTAAATTCAATAAATATTGAAAAAAATGTAATAAACAATTATATAATAGCAAGTACAGGTGTTGGGATTGGTTTTGCAATTTTAACTATTATTTTTATTGCAATGATTTACAAAAAATATGCCATTTTTGAAGCCGATAAATTAATAAATAGCAAAGACAAATTAAGTGAAATTTCAAACCAGAAGAAGCAAATTGAAACAATACTTTTACATTTAGCTGACGGAATAGTTGCTTTTAATATGAATGGAGAAATAATACTTATTAATCCTGTAGCTAAAAATTTATTAAGTATAGGGCCAGAAGATAGTACTTTTGAAGACATATTTGAAAAATTTGGAATAGATATAAATATGGAAAAAATTATATATTTAGAAAGTTGGACATCAACAGAGCAAAGAATTCAAGTTGAAGATAAATATATAAAAGTTTTTTTTGCACCATTTAAAAATGAAAATGATAGACCAAATGGAGTTATAGCTGTTGTACAAGATATAACAGAACATGTAAAATTAGATAATATGAGAAAAGAATTTATTGCTGATGTATCACATGAATTAAAAACACCAATAACATCTATTATGGGATATGCAGATACTTTGCTAGAAGGAGACTACGATAAAGAAACTCAAAGTAGATTTTTAAATGTAATTGCAACAGAAGCAAGAAGAATGGCAAAACTTGTAACAGACTTACTAACATTATCTCGTTATGACAATAATAAAAATAAAACCCAAAAAGAAGAATTTGATTTGGGTGATTTAGTAAAAAAATGCCAAGACAAAGTTGGAATTGAAATAAAGAAGAAAAACCATAAAGTTAATTGCTTTGTAACTGCTGATGTCCCACCTGTATACGCTGATAGATATGATATTGAAAGAGTAGTATTAAATATTTTAACAAATAGCATTAAATATACACCAGAAGGTGGAGAAATAAAAATATATGTTGGATTTGTTTATAATGATGCATATATAAAAGTTTTTGATAATGGAATAGGAATTCCAGAAGAAGATTTAAGTAGGATTTTTGAAAGATTTTATAGAGTTGATAAAGCAAGAACTAGAGAAATGGGAGGAACAGGACTAGGTCTTTCTATTGCAAAAGAAATTTTAGATAAGAATGGTGGAAGTATAGACATAAAAAGCGTAGTGGGACAAGGTACAGAAGTTGTTGTAAGAATACCAACTAAGCAGTAAAATAAAAATTTTTAATATTGATAAGTAAAAAAAAATGATGTATAATAAATAGAGTTAAACAAAAAGGGAGAGATAAAAATGGACTCAAAGGTTAAAGAAGTATTGGAATGGATCTTATGTTTTGTAATAGCTATAATGCTTTCATTCTTATTTAGATATTTTGTAGGAACACCAACAATTGTAAAACAAGTATCTATGTATCCAACATTAAAACAAGACCAAAGATTATGGCTAAATAGATGGGGGAGAACAACAAAAAAAATACCTGAAAAAGGAGATATAATAACTTTTCAAGAGCCAGATAAAGTTTCTTACACATTAAATGAGATAGATGTAACAAATCCAGTTGCATATTATAAAGAAAGAACAGGTTTCGAATGGTTTAAATATAATTTCTTAGAAATAGGAAAAAGAAGTTACATAAAAAGAGTAATTGCCACACCTAATCAGCATGTAAAAATTGCAGATGGAAAAGTATATATAGACGGTAAGTTACTTGAAGAGGACTATTTACAAGGAGGAGTAGTTACAGAAGTTTTAGGTGCAGGTTTTTCAGAATTTACCGTTCCAGAAAATTGTGTATTTGCAATGGGAGATAATAGAACAAGAAGTACAGACTGTAGAGCATTTGGATGTATACCATTAGATAAGATTGAAGG
>JAFRDD010000134.1 GCA_017404025.1 Clostridia bacterium | reverse complement strand
TATAATTGTAAAAAGGTGATTATTCACAGTATGTGATATAATCGCCTTGGTGAAAAGGATAAATTTTACATTGTAAATTATATATTCTAAAATTTAAAAGTGTCCTTATAAAAATTGTACAAAAAAGTATTGACAATCCATGCTTTTATTCTTGCATATTCTTCTTTTAATCTTGCCTCTTCTTCTGCCTTAGCCATTGCTTCTTGTTCAGCTTTTAATCTTGCTTCTTCTTGTTCTTCAATCCTTCTTTTCTCTGCTAATTTCTTTTCAAGTAATTCCATTCCTTTTCTATCAGATTCATCAGATAATTCTTGTAAATCTTTATCATCTTTAGATAGCAATCCTTTAACTTGTTTTATAGTATCCTCTGAAATTTCTTTATTTACTATTTTATTTATTAAATCTTTATTAGAAAGTATTTGCTGTAAATATTGGCGTTCTGATGGATTTAATTCTTTTCTTAAAGTCATCATTTTATAAGCATAATTGTTCATTCCTAAATTATCTTTTACAACAAACAATCTCCAAACTCCAATTTCTACATTTCTTTTTTCTTGTTCTTGTAATTGTTCTTGCTGTTGGGCTTCGATTTCACTTTGTGTTTGGACATTTTCTTCTGAAACTATTTCATTTCTATCTAACTCTGAAATATCATTTAAATATTCTTCTTGTCTAGCTTTTGCTTTTAATTTAGATAATATATCAGATAATTCCTGTTGCTTTTCGTATTTTCTTAAACCTCTTTCTAATTCTGTAACTTTATCTACATTTTCGCCTAACTCAATACTTCTGTATTCTGGCTTTTTTTCTATTATTCCTTTTGTGTTAATATATTCTATATTATATTGTTGTCCATGTTCAATAATGTACTTACAAACTTTAGCTTGTTCATAATCTCCTTCTTCTAAATATTTACAATACATATCAACTATTTTTTTTGAACTTTCTTGTGTTAACCTTTTAATATCATGAGAATCCTCTAAATTAATATTATAAGAAGTTACTACTTCATATTCAATATTATTGTCTTTTATAAAATTAGATGCTTTGCTTTCTAATTCTTTTCTTTGAGCAATTTTCTCTTCTGTAATCTTCATAAATTCCTTTTTTATAAGATCTTTATCCTCATCAAATTCTAATACTTGTTCTAGTAAATTATCTATCTCACTTTCATTAGTTAAATCAGCTTGTTCAATTCTCTCTATTAATTCTTTTAGCTTTTGTTCGTCCATAAATTCACCTCATTCAACTTAAATTTAATACTTTATTATTCTACTAAAAAATCATCAATTTCCTTTTCATCCTTTTTCCTTAATTGCTCTGAAATATCTTTAATAATTTGTTTTTGTTTTCCTGCGTAATTTTCTATTTTTGTAGATTCATTATAGCATGCTTCCATTTCTTCCAACCACTCTTGCTCTGATGTTAACTGTGTGCCTTGTTGCTTTTCTTTCGTTTTCTTAGCCTTTTCTTTTTCTTCATCAATATATTGTTGTTTTTCTTCTTCTGTTAATTCACTTCTATCCAATCTAAATCTTATCAAGTCATAAACAAATTCGTCCTCTGTTCCGGTTTCTTCTATCCATTTATCTAATTTTTCTAATTCATCTTTTGTACTAGTTCCTTCCTCTGGATCAAAGAACTTTTGATTCAAAGCCGTTTTATATAATTCATCAATTCTGTCTTTTGGTTTTTTAGTAATTAAAGACTCTCTTTCCTGTAACATTTGCAATATATCTTTTTTCTCTCCATTTTCGTTGTATGCAACTTTTAAAATAGGATATTGTCTCAAGATTTCTGGATTCTTTGAAACATATATCTCAGCAAACGCATCAATTGCTTTTATAGCACTTGCTTTACTCCCTAAAATAACCATATCTGATTCATAAAAATTATTATCATATTCTTTCATTTGCTCTTCAATTCTTGCTTGATTAAAAGTATATAATCTAGGATTTCTTTCTTTAATTTGGATTGTCAATACTTTTTTGTACAATTTTTATAAGGACACTTTTAAATTTTAGAATATATAATTTACAATGTAAAATTTATCCTTTTCACCAAGGCGATTATATCACATACTGTGAATAATCACCTTTTTACAATTATA
>JAFRDD010000133.1 GCA_017404025.1 Clostridia bacterium | reverse complement strand
CTTGGACTTGAAAGAGGAGAAAGACTTGGACTTGAAAAAGGAGAAAAACAGAAACAAGAAGAAATAGCAAAAGAAATGATAAAAGAGAAATTAGATATAGAATTAATAATGAAGATTACAAAATTATCAAAAGAAGAAATTGAAAAATTAAATTAAAAATTAAGGGACGCTGTGAAATATCACAGTGTCCCTTAATTATAGTATTATTCTTTTTTCTTTTTGTTATCATCTTTTAAAACTTCTTTTATTGCTCCTAATGAACCTAAAGCACTAGTTGCTTCGAATGGAATAAATACTTTATTAGCATCACCTTTAGCAACTTCTTCTAAAGCTTCTAAAGATTTTAATTGAACTAATTTATCATCAGGATTTGCATTTTTCATTGCTTCGTAAACCATTTGAATTTCTCTAGCTTTAGCTTCAGCAACTTCTTTAATAGCTTGAGCTTCACCGGCTGCACGTCTTATTTGAGATTCTTTATCAGCTTCAGCTTCTAGAATAGCAGCTTGTTTTTTACCTTCAGCTATAGTAATTGCAGATTGTCTTTGAGCTTCAGACTCAAGAATTAAAGCTCTTTTATTTCTTTCTGCATTCATTTCTTTTTCCATTGCATCTCTAATGTCTGCTGGTGGATTAATGTCTTTTATTTCAACACGGTCGATTTTACAACCCCATCTGTCAGTAGCTTCATCAAGAACTATTCTTAATTGATTGTTAATTCCATCTCTTGAACTAAATGTTTCATCTAAGCTCATTTTACCAATTATATCACGAATAGTTGTAACTGCTAAATATTCAATACCTTTCTTTAAGTTTTGAATTTCATAAACTGCTTTTGCTGGGTCTGTTATTTGATAGAAAACAACAGTATCTATTGTAATTGTAACATTATCTTTTGTAATAACTCCTTGAGGTGGTACGTCCATTGTTTGTTGTTTTAAGCTTACAACGCTTCTAACATGATCAAAGAATGGAAGGATTATTGTAAGACCAGCATCAGCTACTTTGTAGAATTTACCTAATCTTTCAATAATGTATACCTCAGATTGTTTAACGATTTTTATTGATAAAAATGCTATTATTAAAATAATAACAAGTAAAGCAATTAAAAATCCCATTTTCTTTTCCTCCTTATAATTTATATATTTATTAATACTAATAACTAATTTTTGTAGGCCAATTTAATTGGCTCAACTATTGCTTTAACACCTTTGATTTCAACAATTTCAACTTCAGAATTTTTTGGTATATCAGTTTCATTTATTCCTTCTGCTGACCAAATTTCGCCATTTACTTTTATTTGACCAAGTCCTTCTATGCATTTTATATCTTGAACTACAATTGCTCTTTTTCCAATCATAGAAAAAACATTAGTTGGTATTGTTTCGTTATTTGCCACTTTATTAACAAATGGTTTTGTTAATAAAATAAGAAGACCTGAAGAAATTACAAAAAACGAAGTTTGAATTATTATGTTAGATGTAAAAAAGCTAACTATCATTGTAAGTAAAGCAGCAACTCCTAACCAAAAAATTAAAAAACCTACTGTAAATATTTCTGCTATAAAAAATACTCCAGCAGCAATTAACCAAAATTGCCACATAAAAATACCTCCTTTTACTTACCAATCTATATCAATTATAACATAAAATTTGGAAAAAATAAATACTTTCAAAAAAAATGTGTAATTAATTTTTGATAATGTTATACTTTCAAAAGAATTGTAAAAAATTTCTAACAATTTTTTTCGACTTTTTTCTTCAAAAGTATTGAAAAAATTTTTTATTAATGTTTTAATAAAAGTGTAGAAAAAATATACAAAAGAAAAGAGGTGAAGATGTAAGAGTTAAACACCAAAAAATCACACAATAACAATTAAAAAGCGTGTGAAACAAATGAAATAAAAAAAGAAAAGGAGAGAAAAAAATGGTAAGAAAACAAAAGAACAAAAAAATTATAGTAGTAGCAATAGCATTATTATTGCTAATAAGTATAGGGTATGCAGCAATAAGCACAACTCTAACAATTAACGGAACTGCAAACATAGCAGCAACATCATGGAATGT
>JAFRDD010000132.1 GCA_017404025.1 Clostridia bacterium | reverse complement strand
TGTTAATGTCAATACAAAAATGTACAATTTTTCAAATTTATTGATGCACAAAATTGTACATTTTTAAATTTGATTTTTTAATCATCTTCAATTGATTCTGTTACATTTGATTCGATTTTATCTTTTAATCTGTATGAATTTCCATTTATATTAATTATGTGTGAATGATGTAATAGTCTATCTAATATTGCATTTGCTAAGGTTACATCTCCAAATATTTCATGCCATTTTCCAAAAGGTTTATTACTTGTTATTATTGTAGAATTTTTTTCATATCTCTTGTTTATTAGTTGAAACAGCATATTCGCTCCTTCGTTATCTATTGGAAGAAATCCCATTTCATCTATTATTAATAATTTATATCTTGCATAATGATTTAATCTGTTTGCAAATCTATTTTCTGATTTTGCTTTCTTTAAATTTTCTATTAAATCATTACAATTTATAAAATATGTTGATATTCTATTTTTCGCTGCTATTATTCCTATAGATGTTGCTAAATGTGTTTTTCCTACTCCTGGACTTCCTATAAATAATATATTTTCTTTATTTTCTATGTATCTTAAATTTTTAAAATCTAATATTTTTTCTTTATTAATACTTGGTTGAAATTCAAAATTAAAGTCCTCAAATTCTTTGATAAAAGGAAATCCCGCCATCCTTACACAACTATACATCGCTCTTTCTTGCATTAAATTTATCTCCATATTTGTAAGTTCATATAATGCTTCTACTACATCTTTTTCTTTAGAATTTATTAATTCTACATATTTATCTAAATTTTCTTTTATTTTTATTAATTTTAATGTCTCTAAATTATTATTTAATTTTATATAATTACTCATTTTTTATACCTCACATAATTTATTTAAATTTTCTAAATTTGTTTTTGCTAACTTTTCAATTTCTTCTTGTTCTTTATTTTTCAATATACTGCTTAATCCTTCTATATAATGTTCTTCTTTATAATTTATATTTTTTATAGAAATTTCATGTATTGTTATCAATTCTTTGTTATAATATACATATAGTTTATTATCATTTTCTTGTATATCTAAAGTATGATCAATAAACTTATTCGGAACTGAATATCTTTTTCCTTTGTAATAAAATAGTGATGAATTTGATACTTTTACTCGGATTGTATCTTTTAAATACTGTTTTAATATTTCTTTATTTGGCAATGGTTTAAGATATTCTTTTTCTTTATTAAAAAGCATTATTGGTGCTACACCTATACTAGAATTGACTTGTTTATTTACTTTTAAATTTATTTCTTCTATTATTTTTAGTAATTCTTTTTCATCTTCGAATTCATGGTTATATGGTATAAGCCAACTCATAAATCTATTTGCAGATTCATCTTTTCCTTTTGTATATGGGCGTTTTGGCTTACAATGTTTTGCATATGTTCCTATATCTTTTACAAATGATATAAATTCTTTATAGAATTCACCTGTTTTTGTATCAACTATACTACTCATGTTATCTGTAAGTATTTCATTGGGCACTCCTTGTATATATTCAAATGTTTTTACCAAACATCTTTCAACATCTATTCTTGTTTTAAATTTACTATATATAAATACATGCATTCTACTTGCTCCCAATGTTGCAGAAAATATATTAAATTCAAATAATTCTCCATTTTTACTTATCATTTGTATATCTTCTTTCCAATCAAATTGTAATTGCTTTCCATATTCCGTTTCAAATCTTAAATGCACTTTATTATTTTTCTTCGGCTTTAAATTTTTTACCTTTATATAATTATAAAAATTTGAAT
>JAFRDD010000131.1 GCA_017404025.1 Clostridia bacterium | reverse complement strand
ACCTTGTATAATATATTAAAGATAAAATTTCATATATTATACTTATCCTTTCTCCATTAAATTTTTCTTCTTAAAATATAGGTTTAATGGTACCAGTATTTTATATCGTAATTTTATATAATTAACATAATTTTACTTTGAAGCTATTTCATTGTATAATTATATTGTTAACACTGTGGACTCTTACATCACCTTGTAGTTTAACTACTGAAAAGAGATTATTGCCACAGTTTTATTATTAATTGGTAATTAGTTAGATAAGACTTTGATCTTTCATTTAGCGCAAGGTTACAAGTAATAAAACTAGTTGGGTGTTGTCACAGTTGTTGATAAATTTTTTATTACAGGAGGTAAACACTATGGTTTACATCGGCATTGATATTGCCAAATTTAAACACTTTGCGTCTGTTGTTAGCTCAGATGGTGAAGTTATCATAAAACCTTTTCCTTTTGAAAATTCTCGTCAAGGTTTTATGAAATTAGTTGAAGAAATTGAGAATTTTCAAGACTGCTTAATCGGCTTAGAATCAACTGGTCATTATGCAGAAAATCTTATTTATTTTCTATATGAACGAGGTTATCAAATTGGTGTTATTAATCCAATTCAGACTGATGCACTTCGTGATTCTAATATTAGAAAAACAAAGACTGATAAAATTGATACTAAGTTAATTGTTCAATGTCTTATGCTTAAAAAATATTCCATTGTCAACTCTCAAGATATTAATATTATTAAGCTTAGACGTCTTTCAAGATTTAAACTTGAAACTATTCAGCAACAAACTAGGATTAAAACTCAATTAACAGCTTGTTTAGATATTGTTTTTCCAGAACTTGCCAGTTTCTTTAAAGGTAATTTACATTTAAAAGTTTCTTATGCCTTACTGGAAAAATATTCTTCTGCAAAGGCTATTGCTCACTGCAGAATAGATGGTTTAACTAACTTGCTATATGAAAATTCAAAAGGGCATTACAATCAAGAGAAAGCCTTACAATTAAAAGAATTAGCCAAGCAAAGTATTGGTATAAATAATCCTGCCATTGAATTACAAATACAATGTTTAATTAAGCAATTAAGATTATATCAAAAGCAAATCAAAGATATTGATTTAGCTATTATGACACTAATGGAATTACTAAATTCTCCAATTCTTACTATTCCTGGTGTTGGATATACTCTTGGAGCAATGATTATTAGTGAAATTGGTGACATAAAAAGATTTAGCAACCCTTCTAAATTGCTAGCATTTGCTGGTTTAGATCCAGTTGTTAAACAATCTGGAGATTTTCAATCCACATCAATGAAAATTTCTAAACGCGGTTCCACTTACCTTCGCTATGCAATCTATAGAGTTGCTTTTCTTATTATATACAATAATGAGACTTTTCACAACTACTATATTGAAAAACGTGCTCAAGGTAAGACTCATAGAGTGGCTCTAGGTCATGTTTGTAACAAATTAGTTAGAGTTATCTTCAAGATTCTAACTGATGAAACACCTTTTAATTTAAGCTAACATTATTTTTTCAAAGTACATATTTGCAACATTTTGTTGCTTACAACTGCTTAAGTGCCATACATCTGAATACCTGATATATGTCAATACTTGATTTTATATCAATGCATTTTAGTATTGACATATATCAAGTATTCAGATAAACTAATCCTTACAGTTGCAACGGTTGCAGAGGTTTTTAAAAAATGGCTTAAAAACTTCTATTTGTTATGCAGTTTTTTATCTAACAAAAAATTTAAAAAATTTTTCAGAAAAACTATTGACAATTAATAGTTAGTCTCTTTT
>JAFRDD010000130.1 GCA_017404025.1 Clostridia bacterium | reverse complement strand
TAGGTTTATACAAAAATATTATATCATATTATGTAAATATAATAATCCTTTACTACTTTACATTAAATTTTCTAAACAATCAGTTATTTAATGTAATTTAAACTTATAAAATTGATTGTTAAATATATTATACGAGGAGAAGGATGATGAAATCTGAAATTATATTAAAAAAACAAAATTGGAAAATAGATAATAGCAAAACAGAAACAAAATTAGATTCAGAAAAAATAATAATAAACAATGTTTCTTCTGAAAAAATAGTTATAGAATACAATGAAAAAATATTAATAGATGAAAGTATAAAACAGGTAAAAATAGAATTTAAAGGAAAATTTGAAAATGCTGGAGGCTATTTAAGTATAAATAGTAAAAACAATATACCGTTAAATGGTAAATCATTAATAAATATAGATGGAGAAACAGAATTAAAAATAAAATTAGTTTTATTTGCAGAGTCAAAAATTTCATTTGGAGATATACATTTAGAATTAAAAGAAAGAACAGAGTCTTTGATAGAAGAGGTAGAAAAACAAAATGATATATTGGTTATTACGCCTAATTATCCATCATTAGAAAATTTATATTATTGTGCTTTTGTTCATTCTAGAGTTAAAGAATATATAAATAATGGATTAAAAGTTCAAGTAGCTTCAATTTCATATATAAATTCTTATCAAACAATATATAATCATGAAAATGTACCTGTAATAAGAGGAAATTATAATGATTTAAAAGAACTATTAGCCAGAAAACAATATAAAGTAATTGTAACACATTTTGTTGATGAAAGCTTATATCCAATTTTTGATGGATTTATAAGTAATGAAAAGTTAATATTTATATGTCATGGTCCAGAAACAGTGTTTAGATATTTAGTAAATGTTACAAGACCATACTTTACAGATCCAATTCCATATCCAAAAGATGATGTAAGCATGAATATTAAAGAAAAATGGGTTAAAAAATTTAGCCAAAAAGATAATGTGGAATGGGTATTTGTATCTGATTGGCTTAAAGAATTTTCAGAAAAAGAGTTAGGAATAAAATTTAAACATGCAAGAGTTATAAATAATATTATAAATGAAGAATTATTTCCATATAAAGAGAAAAAAGAAGAAGATAGATGTAAAATATTAGTTATAAGAAAATTTGATAATATTATTCAACATTCTTTAGATCAAGTAGTATTAGCAATTATAGAATTATCAAGAAGATCATTTTTCAAAGAATTAACATTTGACATCTATGGAGATGGAAAGTATTATGATATTTTAATAGAACCAATTAGAAACTTTAAAAATGTACATTTGCACAGAACTTTTATACCAAATAATGAAATATCAAAAATACATGAAAAGTCAGGAATATTATTAATACCATCAAGACATGATGCACATGCGGTAGCAATGGGAGAAGGAGCATCTTCAGGGTTAGTAGTAGTAGGATCAAATGTAACATCAAATCCATATTTTATGAATGATAAAGTAAATCATACATTAGCAGATCCGGAAGATTATGTGGGACTAGCTAATATAATTGAAAGATTATATAAAAATCCTAAAGAATTTTTGGAAATAAGTGAACGTTTATCAAAAGATACAAGAGAGAATTATTGTAAAGAAAATACTGTACAAAAAGAAGTTAAACTTATAAAAGAAAAAGTTAAATCATATAAAGATGAAAAGGAAAGTTTAAATGTAAAATTAAACATATGGACAAAAGGAAAATATATGGACACAAAATATTTTATCAAAAAACAAGGAAGAAGAATTTTAGATAAAACCAAGAATAACAAAAAAACCTTTTTATTATTTAGTATGATTTTGATATTGTTAACTACATTATTTGTATATAAGTATGTAAAAAATGAGTCACCCGTATATATTTATGATTATAGTGGATATTATGAAACATATAAAAATTTTTCAAGAGAATTATTAGAAACACCAGTAAAGTTTGTGACTGATGCAATTTCTACAATTAGAAATTCAGATTATAATTGTACACCAATTATTGCAATTATACCATTTTATGTATTATTAAAAACAAGCAGAATTGGATACATATTGGGATGTTGTCTGGTATATGTGGTACCTACAATAATATTAACTATTTTTATTTTAAGAAAAATGTTATTAAAAAATAAAGAAAAAAATGATAAAAATGGAATTATTTTTACAATCTTTTTATGTATCACATCTTTTTTATATACTAGATGGTGGTCACCAACTTTAAGAGGATTACCTGATATTATAGCGGTAATACCAATATTAATAGCAACAATAATAAGCTTAAAACATTCATTTACAGAAAAACAAAAAATATATGTACCAACAACAATTGGATTTATGATGTATTTATGTTTCCTATTTAGGCGATATTTTATATATGCTATTATAGGTTTTTATGTATCATTATTTATAAAAGAATTAATATTATTTATAAAAGAGAAGGAAAATAAAAAAGAAAAACTAATAAATGCAATAAAAAATTTCTTAATAGCTGGTGTTACAACATTAAGCTTAGTGTTGCTAATTCAGTTTCCATTAGTTAAATCTATAATAGGACAAAATTATAGCGAAAGCTATAGTGCATATCAAGATACAATATCAAATCACGTAAAGAGAACTGTTAATGAATTTGGATATATTATTTTAATAGGAGCAATTATTGGTTTAATTTATACTTTAAGTAATAAAAAGCATAGGTTAAATGGACTATTTTGCTTGACAAATATTGTTGTATGTTATGGTACTTTTATGACAGTACAAGCAATGGGAGTACACCATTATTTAACAATATCACCGTGGTTATTTATATTATTTGTATATGGAGTATTTGGAATTTGGAATTTATTAAAAAGTGATGTACTAAAAAATATGTTTTTATGTGTGGTTATTACAGTGATGGCATTAAATTTTTCAACAACGTATATATTTAGGTCATATAGAATACCAATAATTTCACAAAATAATAAGTATTGTAAATTTTTCTATAAAAACTTTGATGGAGTAGAAAAGCTAATTGCAGATATAGATAATTTAGTAAAAGATAAAAATATAAAATATACAGTAATTGCAAGTTCAGATAATTTATCAGAAAATTTAATTGAATTATTGGGAACGGATAAAATGAAAAGTAGTTCAACAACTATTTCAGCAATAGATCTTAGAGATGGTATAAATTTTGTTAGTTTAATGAGCGAATATGTTGTTGTTACAGATATTGCTCAAACAGGAACATCATCTACAGGTCAAAGAGTTGTTTCAGTGCCAAATAATGAAATAATAAATGGAACTTCTATAGGAAAAGCATATACAAAAGTATCAGGTCCATATATTTTGCAAGATGTTAATGCTTATATCTATCAAAAAACGAGGCCATTTACAGAAGATGAAGTTAATGAATATATGCAAATTTTAATTAATTATTACCCTGAATGGAAAGAAAAATATACAGCATTCGATTATGGAGTATTGATGGGGGAAAGAATACTTGGAGAAGGTATTGGTGATGCAAGAAGATATAAATACAATTGCATTTTTATGTTACCAGGATTTACGCCTACAACATACAAAGTTAAATTAAATAAAAAAGTTAAAAAATTATTATTGAAGCTATATATTGATGAAGGATATAAAATAGATTCTTCTGCAACAGATTATGGAAATGTAAAATTAACAATAAAAAAAGATAATGAAATAGTATTTGATAATGAAATAAAAATTTGGAATCCTAAAAATTTAGAAATTGATTTATCAAATTCTGATGATTTAGAGTTTATAGTTGACAAAAATGGTGAATTGAGTTATGATAATTTGTTTATTGAAATAGAAAATGTAGAATGTATTAAAGATTAAAAAAGGGAGACATATTATGTATAAGGAAATAATAAGAAAAGAATATTGGAAAACAGATGGCTTAGAACAAATGATAAAATCAACAAATGAAAAGATTACAGTAGATAACATATCTACAGAAAAAAAAGAAATAAAATATTGTAAACAAATATGCATAAATGATGAAAATATAAAAAAAATAAAGATTGATTTTTATGGTGAATTTAAAAATGCAGGAGGATATTTAATTTTAAATGAAGGAATTAATGTTCCATTTAATAGTTCAGCATTAATGGAAGTTAAATCACCAATTTATCTTAATATAAAATTGGTTGTTTCTGCTGAATCATTGATTTCTTTCGGAGATATAGAAATAGAACCACTTTATGATAATGAAACATTAACTGATAAGATATCAGAAGAACCAGAAGTATTAGTGATTACACCTAATTATCCATCATTAGAAAATTTATATTATTGTGCTTTTGCACATTCGCGAGTTAAAGAATATTTAAATAGTGGAATTAAAGTACAAGTTGCTTCTGTTTCAAATTTAAACTGGTTTCAAACATTGTATAATCATGAAGGAGTTCCTGTTTTAAAATGTAATTATGAAGATTTAAAAGTACTATTATCAAGACATCAATATAAAGTAATATTAACACATTTTGTGGATGAAAATTTATATCCTATCTTTGATGGATATATAAGTAATGAAAAATTAATATTTATATGTCATGGACCAGAAACTGTATATAGATATTTAGTAAATGTTACAAGACCATATTTTACAAAACCAATGCCATATCCTATGCAAAATGAAGCTATGGATGAAAAAGAAGAATGGGTAAAAAGATTTAGTAAAAAAGATAATGTAGAATGGGTATTTGTATCCGATTGGCTTAAAGAATTTTCAGAAAAAGAGTTAGGAATAAAATTTAAACATGCAAGAGTTATAAATAATATTATAAATGAAGATTTATTTCCATATAAAGAGAAAAAAGAAGAAGATAGATGTAAAATATTAGTAATAAGAAAATTTGACAATATAATTCAACATTCTTTAGATCAAGTAGTATTAACAATATTAGAATTATCAAGAAGACCATTTTTTGATAAATTGACATTTGAGATATATGGAGATGGAAATTTTTATGACGAATTAATAGAACCAATTAAAAATATTGATAATGTACATTTGCACAGAACTTTTATACCAAATAATCAAATATCAAAAGTACATGAAAAATCAGGAATATTATTAATACCATCAAGGCATGACGCACATGCAGTAGCAATGGGAGAAGGGGCATCTTCAGGATTAGTAGTAGTAGGATCAAACGTAACGTCAAATCCATATTTTATGAATGATAAAGAAAATCATACTTTGGCAAATCCGGAAGATTATATTGAATTAGCAAATATAATAGAAAGATTATATAAAAATCCTAAAGAATTTTTAGAAATAAGTAAGCGATTATCAAAACAAACTAGAGAAAACTGTTGTAAAAAGAAAACTGTTCAAAAAGAAGTAGAACTTATACAAGAAAAATTAAATGAATATAATCCAGAAAAACAAAAAATGGATATTAAGCCATCAAAAAATCCAATTTTAACAATAGCAATTCCAGCTTATAATGTAGAACAATATATAGAAAAATGTTTAGATTCTATATTAAGAACTTCTAATGTAGAAGAAATAGAAATATTAGTAGTAAATGATGGTTCTAAAGATAAAACAGCAGAAATAGTTGAAAAATATGAAAAAATAACAAATGGAATTGTAAGACTAATAAATAAAGAAAATGGTGGACACGGTTCAACAATAAATGTTTCTATAGAACAAGCAAAAGGAAAATATTATAGATTAGTTGATGGTGATGATTGGGTAGATAACGAGAATTTAGCAAAATTAGTTGAAATATTGAAAAATACAGATGCAGATGTTGTTTTAACAAAAGGAAGTTATGAATATACTAATTCAGCAAAATTAGTAGACATTATAAAATATGATAATCTAGCAGAAGGACAAAGATATTGCTTTGATGATTTAATATATAGTGGATATGGTTTTACTACTTATGGACCACTTTTAACAACTGGAAATTATAAATTAGATGTATTAAGAAAAGCTAAATTTAAGATTTCGGAGAAGAAACCTTATGTTGATATGGAATTCAATTCATTCAGTCTAAAATATGTAAATACATTAGAATATTATAATTTAGATATATATCGTTATTTAATAGGTAGAACAGGGCAAACAATATCAAGAGATTATTGGAAAAAGAAATATAAAGATCATATGTATGTTATAAATAATATTTTAGAAAATGTATATGAATCAAGTGAATTTTCAGATTGTAAAAAGAAATATATATTTAATAATATAATAGCACAAATGGTGGACTCTCAAATATTTATGTTTGATTGTATATGTAAATGGAATGAAATAGATGGATTTTTAGAAAATTTAAAAAAATATCCAAAAGCATATAAAGCAAGTATGGACTTAATTAATGACAGAGATGGAAATTGCAAATTAATATTAAGTGAATATAAAAATGTAATGTCTAGTAATTCATATAATGAGTCAATAGTTATTCCTGGTATACGTGAATGTGTAGGAGATTTAGATTATCATCCAATTAAAAATTCTATTTTTAGAAAATTAAATAAAAGAAATATAAAAAGAGCAATAAAATGTATTTTGCCTTATGGTATAATAAAATTATATAGACAAAAAAAGTAGATATTTAATTATAATAAGACACCTGGTAAAATGTCAAGATAAAAATTTAAAAAAATTAAATTTTTTTGTACATTGATAATATAAAAAGGGTTCACTTAATAAACCTATCACAAATACATATTACAACGAATATACGTTCGTGATAAGCGGAGAGGT
>JAFRDD010000129.1 GCA_017404025.1 Clostridia bacterium | reverse complement strand
TAGGTTTATACAAAAATATTATATCATATTATGTAAATATAATAATCCTTTACTACTTTACATTAAATTTTCTAAACAATCAGTTATTTAATGTAATTTAAACTTATAAAATTGATTGTTAAATATATTATACGAGGAGAATAGTAATGGAAGAAGTACAAAATATAATAAAGCAAATTCTTAGCAATAGTTTAGTAAAATCAATTATAATTATTATATTAAGTATAATTATATATAGGTTATTATATAAATTAATATTAAAAAAACAAAAAGATAATAGACATTCAAGAATAAGTAATAGAAATAGAACATTTTTAAAAGTAATAACTAGTATAGTAAGATATGCATTTATAGGAATAACAATAATTATTGTTCTACAAGTTAATGGAGTAAATGTAGATTCAATTTTAGCAGGAGCTGGAATAATTGGAATTGTTATAGGTTTTGCGGTACAAGATGCTTTAAAAGATATAATTAGAGGATCTACTATATTAACAGATTCATATTTTCAAGTTGGAGATGTTGTAAAATATGGTGAAATAATGGGAAAGGTTATATCAATAGGACTAAGTACTACTAAGATTGAAGATATAAAAACATTTAATGTTATTTCAATAGCAAACAGAAATATTGAGCAAATTGAAGTTTTATCAGATACAGTTGATATTCTTGTTCCGTTATCTTATGAATTACCAACTAAAAGAGCAGAAAACATATTAAAGCAAGTTGTAAAAGAAGTAGAACAAATAGGAGAAATAACAAATGTTTCTTATGAAGGAGTTTCGTATTTTAAAGAATCAAATGTTGAACATTTGTTAAGATTCCATTGCTCACCAAGTATAATAAGACCGATAACAAGAAAAGTTAATGGAATAATATTAAAAGTATTAGAAAGAAATAATGTTGAAATACCATATAAACAAATAGATATACATCAGAAATAAAAAATTAAGCAATTTTTTCAACAGGGACGGTCCTTTTTGAAAATTTTCAAAAAGGACCGTCCCCAATGAAAAAATCTAACTAAAAATTTAGGAGGAAATGTTTTGGACAAGTTAGTTTTAATAGATGGAAATAGTATAATGAATAGAGCTTTTTATGGAATTATGGGAAGTAAAATGTTAACGACTAAAGATGGGACATATACAAATGCTGTATATGGATTTTTAGCAATTTTGTTTAAACTTTTAGAAGATGTTAATCCAAATTATTTAGTTGTTGCATTTGATTTAAAAGCACCAACTGCAAGACATAAGGCATTTGAAGGGTATAAAGCCAATAGACATGGCATGCCAGATGAACTTAAAGAGCAAATGCCTATTATTAAAGATATTTTAAGAGCAATGAATATTGATATTGTTGAAATGGAAGGGTATGAAGCAGACGATGTTTTAGGGACTTTGTCTAGATATGGAGAAAATGAAGGCTTGGAAGTTACAATTCTTTCTGGAGATAGAGATACTTTTCAACTTGCAACAGATAAAGTTACAATAAGAATACCTAGAACAAAAGCAGGAAAAACTGAAACAGAAGAATATGATAGAAAAAAGATAATAGAAACATATGGATTAGAACCAAAACAATTAATTGAAGTAAAAGGATTACAAGGTGATACATCAGATAATATTCCAGGAGTTCCAGGAATAGGAGAAAAAACTGCTTTATCTTTAATACAAAAATATGAATCAATAGAGAATTTATATAAACAAATAGAAAATAACACCGATGACTTAAAAGGAAAACAAAGAGAAAAAATTGCAGAAAATAAAGAATTAGCGGAATTATCTAGATTTTTAGGAACAATAAATTTAGAAGTACCAATTAAAGATACCTTAGAAAACTTTAAAGTTGAAGAATGGGATAAGCAAAAAGTATTTGAAATTTTTAAAGAATTAAATTTTAATAGATATATAGAACGTTTTGGGTTAAGTGGTGAGCCTAAAAAGAATATAGATGTTAAAGAAATATTGAAAGTTGAAAATAAATCTCTAGATGAAATAATACAATTTGTAAAAGAGCAAAAACAAATGATATTTGATTTAATAACAGAAAAAGACGAAAATGATGAAAAAATAATAAAAGAAAAAATAGTTTTATTAGCTGTTTATAATAAAGAAAAAGAAGAAGCATATTATTTAGAAGTAAAAAATGAAAGCCTTGATGAAATTAAAGAAATTTTCGAAGATGAAAATATAGCTAAAATAGGAACTCATCTAACCAAAATTTATATATTACTAAAACAAGTTGGTATAACATTAAAAGGAATAAAGTTTGATGCTAAAATTGCTGCATATATATTAAATCCTACAAATAGTAAATTAGATATTCAAAGTTTAGCTATGCAATACTTAGAATTAGATATAAATGAATACTTACAATCTGTTGGAGCAAATTCAGATAATAAGCAAATTAATTTATTTGATACAGTATCAGAAAATTTAGATAATAAAAACAAATATATAGGAGCAATAAATGTATATGCAATTTATAATTTATATAACATTACTATTAAACAATTAGAAGAAATTAATGCATTAACTTTATTTAATACCATTGATATGCCAACAGTTGAAGTATTATCAGATATGCAATGGAATGGAATGTATGCAGATATTGAAGAATTAGATAAATTTGGAAATGAATTAAAGAAAAGGATAGAAGTTCTAACGAAAATTATATATGAAATGGCAGGAGAAGAATTTAATATAAATTCAACAAAACAGCTTGGAGAAATTTTATTTGAAAAAATGAAACTTCCAGTTATAAAGAAAACCAAAAGTGGATATTCTACAGATGTAGATGTTTTAGAAAAACTAAAAAAAGAAGATCCTATAATTGAACAAATTTTGGAATATAGACAGCTTATGAAGTTAAATTCAACATATGTAGAAGGTTTAAAACCATATATAAATAAAAAAACAAAAAGGATACATTCATTTTTTCATCAAACAATAACTGCAACACGGAAGAATAAGTTCAACAGAACCAAATTTACAAAACATTCCTACTAGGTTTGAATTAGGAAAACAAGTTAGGAAAATATTTAAGCCTGCAGAAGGAAAAATTTATATAGATGCTGACTATTCTCAAATTGAACTTAGAGTATTAGCTCATATGTCAGAAGATAAGCATATGATAGAAGCATTTAAAAATAACCAAGATATTCATAAACAAGCAGCAGCCAAAGTATTTAAAACACCTATAGATGAAGTTACTAAAGAACAAAGAAGTAATGCCAAAGCAGTAAACTTTGGAATAGTTTATGGAATTAGTGATTTTGGATTAGGTGAACAACTTGGAATATCTAGAAAATTAGCAAAACAATATATTGAAGAATATTTAGCACAATATGAAGGAATAAAAAACTTTATGGAGAATATTACAGAGAAAGCTAAAGAACAAGGTTATGTAGAAACATTATTTGGAAGAAGACGATATATTCCAGAACTTAGTTCCAATAATTATATGGTTAGAGAGTTTGGAAAAAGAGCAGCTATGAATACACCAATTCAAGGAACAGCTGCAGATATAATGAAAATTGCGATGATAAATGTTTTTAAAGAACTAAATGAAAAAAAATTAAATTCAAAAATTGTTCTTCAAGTTCATGACGAAATGATGTTAGAAGTTGATATAAAAGAAGTTGAAGAAGTAAAAGAGATTGTAAAAAAGTCAATGGAAGATGCAGTTAATCTAAAAGTACCATTAATAGCAGAAGTTTCAGAGGCTACTAATTGGTATGACTGCAAATAAAATTTAAATAAGGAGAAATAAAATTGATAAAAAGTAAGAAATTGATTGTTGCTTCAATAATTATTTTAATTTTATTTTTGCTTTTTGGAGTATTTCATGTGCATGAAAAAATACTAAAGATGATTTATCCCAAAGAATATAGTGAATTTGTAGAAAAATATTCAACAGAATATAATGTGAATTCCAATTTAGTATATGCTGTAATAAAAGCAGAAAGTAATTTTGATATAAATGCAAAATCTAATAAAGGGGCAAGAGGATTAATGCAATTAATGGAAGAAACAGCGAAAGATATAAATAAAAAATTAGAAAATACAATAAATGAAAGGGAAATTAGTAGCAAACTTAATGAACCTGAGTATAATATAAATTTAGGAACAAAATATTTATCTATATTAATAGAAAAATATGGTAACATCGAAATAGCTCTTACGGCTTATAATGCTGGAATTGGGACAGTAGATAATTGGCTAGAAAATGGTACATTAAGTTCAGACGGATCAAATATAGAAAAAATACCATATAAAGAAACTAATAATTATGTTAGAAAAATATTAAGAGATTATAAATTATATAATCAATTATATAATGAATAAATAATTTTAAAACCGTTCAAAATATATTTAGAAATGTTTGAAAGGTGGTAAAATTATGAAAGTTAAAGATTGTATGTGTACTAATGTATATTGTGCTACACCAAACACAACTGTAAATAATATAGCAAGAATAATGAATGATAAGCATGTTGGTTGTGTTCCAATATGTAGTAATAATAAGGAATTATGTGGGATAATTACAGATAGAGATATAATATTAAGAACAGTTGCATGTAATAAAGATGTAAACACAACACAAGCATCAGAAATAATGACAACTGAAGTATGGACTTGTACTGAAAATGAAGATGTAGCAAATGCACAAAATACTATGGCAAATAATCAAGTAAGAAGGCTTCCTGTATGTAATGAAAATAATGAAGTTGTAGGAATGATTACTTTAGGAAATCTAGCACAAAGCTGGAGTGGAAATAATAATGCAAGCAAAATTGGAAAAACTTTTGAAGAAATATGTAAATGCGGAAATCAAACTAAGAATGCAGAGTAATACTGCATTCTTCTATTTCATATAATAAAATAGATTATACAAGGAGGAGTGTATGATTTTTGATAAAGCATATTGGACAAAGGTTTTAAAAAGAATATTATATTTTGTTTTTTCTATTTTGCTTTTATGTATTGGATTTAAATTATCAGTTTTTTATATGCCATTTTTAATTGCATTTATTATTTCTCTTTTAATAGAACCTCTAATAAAGAAGATGATGAAAAACACAAGATTAACTAGAAAGACAAGCTCAATAATTATTTTTATAATAGTATTTGGAATGATATTAGGAAGTCTTGTATGGGGTATTAGTACATTATTTTCAGAGGCATCTAATTTATTACAAGGATTAAACAATTATTTTGATAAAGCCTACATATTATTTCAAAACTTTACAAATAATTTTAAATTTGATGGATTAAAAATATCAGATGAAATTTTGAGACTGATCCAGAATTCTACTGATGATGTTCTTAGCCAAATTTATGAGTGGGCCAGAGTGTTTTTAAATAATTTATTAAGTATTATTACATCCATACCAGAGATATCAATATATTTTGTAATAACAATAACAGCTCTTTATTTAATTTGTGTAGATAAAATATATATTTTAGACCAGTTAGAACATCATTTACCAAGATTGTGGGTAAAAAAACTTAGTAATCATTTAAGAGAATTAATTACTAGTTTAGGTGGATATTTGAAAGCAGAAGCAACATTAATATTAGTATCTTTTATAATATCTTTAATAGGATTATATATTTTAAAATTCACTGGATTCAATATTGAATATCCATTATTAATGGCAATATTTATAGGGTTTGTAGATGCACTTCCAATTTTGGGATCAGGCACTGTAATGGTACCGTGGGCAATTATTTCAGGACTCAATGGAGATTTGAAGTTAGGAATTGCAATAATTATTTTATTAATAATAATGTCTATTGTAAGACAATTTTTAGAACCGAGATTAGTTAGTAAAAATATAGGAGTACATCCTATTTTTACATTAATTGCAATGTACACAGGTTTCAAATTTATTGGAGTAATAGGAATGCTTTTAGGACCAATATTATTAATAATCATAAAAAATATTTATGCAAGTTTGATAGATCAAGGGATTGTAAAAACTTTATTGGATAAAAAGTAAAATTTTCATCAGCTTTTTCAACAGGGACGGTCCTTTTTGAAAATTTTGATAATTTTTTCATTAGGGACGGTCCTTTTTGAAAAAATAAATGATTTACATAAATTGACAAAAGGAATTATAAATGATAAAATATAGATAGTATTTTTTATAAGGAGAAATAAAAATATGCCAGGTTATGTAATTCATGTAGCAGTAGCACAAGAATATTTTAAAAAACATAAAAATATTGAAAATGTAAAACAATTTATAGAAGGAACAGTAGAACCGGATTTTATAAAACCTAAATCATTATCACATTATGGAAAGTCACCAGCATATACGAATTTAAAAAACTTTTTAGACAATAATCAAATTAATTCAAGTTTTCAAAAAGGATTTTTTGTACATTTAATAACAGATTATTTGTTTTATAACCATTATATTGAAAAATTCTCAAGAGAAGATATTTATAATGATTATGATATTTTAAATGGAAAGCTAATAAAAAAATATAATGTAGAATTACCACAAAGAACAAAAGAAAGTGTATTCTTTAAGGATGGAGAAACAAAAATATTATCATTTGAATTAGCATGTAAAGTTATAGATGAAGTCTCAAATTTAGATATTGAAACAGTACGAAAAGAAGTGTTGGAAAATAAAGAAAAATGGACTAAATATAAAAATTTGATATAAAGGATTGGTGAATATATGTTAGGTTATTTATCAGGGGAATTTGATATTTTACGAGCAAAAGATCTACGAAAATTAGACGAAATGATTCAAAAAAATAGAGAAAGAGGAAATGAATATTTTGCAGTTGCTATATATTCAAGGGAATTGTGTGAAGAGTTAGGTATGGATACACCTCTAAAAAGTGCTAAAGATAGAGCACAAATTATGGAACAGATTTCAGGTGTCGACTTTACTTTTATTATAGATGATTTAGAAGAAAAATCAATTATAGAAAAAGCAACAGAAACATTTAAAGATTTTAAAAGAACACCTAAAGAACAAAAAACAACTAAGAAATATAAAACTGTTTATGTTCCAGGTACTTATGATTTATTTCATGCAGGACATTTAGAAAATTTAATGGAAGCAAATAAAATAGGTGAAAAAGTAATTGCTGGTGTTAAAGCTGATGAATTAGTAAAAAAGCAAAAAGGAGATTATCCCAAAATAAGTGCAGAAGAAAGAATGGAAATATTAAGACATTTTAAATTTATAGATAATGTATATCAGTTTTATACAAGAGATTTACATGTTGCTGCTGGATGGGTAGAAAGTAAATATGGAAGTAAACCAGCAGTTGTTTGCGGCGCAGATTTAGAGAAAGACTATAAAAGTGTAGAAGGTTTAGATATAGTGTATACAGATAGAGATGCTAAAAAGATGAAAGAGAGATCTACAAGTACATATAAGAAAAAATTAAAATTAAGACAAATTGAAATTCCAGATGAAGAGAAAAAAGAACATCATTTTACAGGAAATATAAATATGGCTTTACCTATGTTTATAGATGAAATAATTTCTGTTGAAAGAACAAGTGAAGAAAAGAAAGAATTAGATATTAGTTCCAAAGAACTAAAAAATAAAGAAGAACATATGCTGATATAAGCAATGTCATAAAAGGAAGATTTCTAATATAAATCTTCTTTCTTATTTACATTAAAAAACATATATAGTAAAATAAAAATATATTTTATTTCGGAGGTATAAAAGTGGAAAAAAATGAATTAATACTAATATTAGATTTTGGAGGACAATATAATCAATTAATAGCAAGAAGAGTGAGAGAATGCAATGTGTATTCAGAGGTAGTTCCTTTTGATATTTCAATAGAAAAAATCAAAGAAAAAAATCCAAAAGGAATAATATTTACAGGTGGACCAGCAAGTGTATATGGGACCGATTCTCCAAAACGTTCAAAAGAAATATTTGAACTAGGAATTCCAGTGCTTGGAATATGTTATGGTATGCAACTTATGACACATGTGTTAGGTGGAAATGTTGCTAGAGCTGAAAAACGTGAATATGGAGCAACAGAAGTAAAAATAAACAATGAATCCTTATTATTTGAAGGATTTGATAAAAACAATAAATTCTTAATGAGTCATACTGATTTTGTAGAAAGATTACCAGAAGGATTTGAAAATATTGGTTTAACAGAATCATGTCCAAATGCAGCTATAGAAAACAAAGATAAAAATTTATATGGAATACAATTCCATCCAGAAGTTAATAGTTCTGTAAATGGAACAAAAGTAATTTATAATTTCTTATTTAATATTTGTAAATGCAAAGGCGATTGGGTTATATCATCTTTTGTTGAAGAATCTGTAAAAACTTTAAAAGAAAAAATAGGAGATAAAAAAGCGCTTTGTGCATTATCTGGTGGAGTAGATTCTTCAGTTGCAGCAGTATTGTTAAATAAAGCAATTGGTAAAAATTTAACATGTATATTCGTAGACCATGGACTTCTTCGTAAAAATGAAGGAGATGAAGTTGAAAAAGTATTTAGAGAACAATTTGATATTAATTTAATTAGAGTAAATGCAAAGGAACAATTTTTATCAAAACTTGCTGGTGTTACAGATCCAGAAAGAAAAAGAAAAATAATAGGTGAAGAATTTATAAGAGTATTTGAACAAGAAGCAAAGAAAATAGGAACAGTAGATTTCTTAGTTCAAGGTACAATATATCCTGACGTAATTGAAAGTGGACTTGGAAAAAGCGCAGTAATAAAAAGTCATCATAATGTAGGAGGACTTCCTGATTATGTTGATTTTAAAGAAATAGTAGAACCGCTAAGAAATTTATTTAAAGATGAAGTTAGAAAAACAGGATTAGAACTTGGAATACCAGAGAATTTAGTATTTAGACAACCATTCCCAGGTCCAGGTTTAGCAATAAGAATAATAGGAGAAATAACAGAAGATAAACTAGAAATATTAAAAGACGCAGATAGTATATTTAGAGAAGAAATTGCAAATGCAGGTTTACACAAAAATATTAATCAATATTTTGCAGTATTGACAAATTTAAAATCAGTTGGAGTCATGGGAGATGAAAGAACTTATGACTACACAGTAGCACTTCGTGCTGTTGAAACAACAGATTTTATGACAGGAGTTTGGAGCAAAATTCCTTATGAAGTACTAGAAAAAGTTTCAAGTAGAATTGTAAATGAAGTAAAACATGTAAATAGAGTAGTTTATGATATAACATCTAAGCCACCAGCAACAATTGAGTGGGAATAATTTTTAACGGGGACGGTCCTTTTTGAAAATTTTCAAAAAGGACCGTCCCTGTTGAAAATTTTTTGAAAAAGGAGGATAAACAAATTCTTCACTAGGTTTATCAATATTTTTTATATCTTTAACTTTTAAGATAGGCATATCACCATGATATACTCCTTTTGTAATTTCACCAACAACTTCAACCCAAGTACCATCATTATAATTTTTTGCATTATCGAATGAACATAGAAAACCAACAACAACAGATTCAGAATTTGAATTTATAATCATATCTCTTGCTAAAACAAACTGATTATCATTTAAGTCTAAAACTCTATAGATATAACCTGAAAATTTTATTTTTGTTCCAACATAATCATCAATATTTTCATGAACATTTTTTAATATATTAGTATAATTAGATGGTTTAATTTCTAAAACATTGTTTTCAATTTTATCATTCACTTTAAAATTAGTATTTTCATTTGCACCTTTAAAAACTTTAAAAATAACAAAAACCATTATACATATTAATAAAATGATAATAAAAGTAAAGATTATTTTAAAGATTTTACTTCCATTAATTTTAAAATTAAAAATAAACATAAGAATCCTCTTTTCTAGGTTATTAGTAAAACCTATGTAAAAAATAAAAAAATATGCATAATTTTTTTAAAGAAAAGCCTTGATTAAAAACAATTTTAGTGATATAGTAACAAAGTATAAAAATAAGCTAGGAGGAAGATATTTAATGGGAGTATTAAGCAAAGTCTTTAAATCATATAGTGAAAAAGAAGTAAAAAGAGTAATGCCATTAGTTAATCAAATTAATGAGTTAGAAGAGAGTTATTCAAAATTAACAGATAAGGAATTAAGAGCTAAAACAGATGAATTCAAAAAACAACTAGCAGAAGGTAAAACTTTAGATGATATTTTACCAGAAGCTTTTGCAACAGTTAGAGAAGGGGCTAAAAGAGCACTAGGAATGAGACATTTTGACGTTCAATTAATAGGTGGAATTATTCTACATCAAGGTAGAATTGCAGAAATGAAAACAGGTGAAGGAAAAACATTAGTTGCAACACTTCCTGTATATCTAAATGCACTTGAAGGAAAAGGTGTACATGTAATTACAGTAAACGATTACTTAGCAAAATTTCAAAGTGAATGGATGGGAAAACTATATAAATTTTTAGGACTATCTGTAGGATTAGTTATTGCTGGAATGGAACCACGCCAAAAACAAGAAGCATATAATTGCGATATTACTTATGGTACAAATAATGAATTTGGATTTGACTACTTAAGAGATAACATGGTTATATATAAAAATCAATTAGTACAAAGAAGTTTACATTATGCAATTGTGGACGAAATTGATAGTATTTTAATTGATGAAGCAAGAACACCTCTTATAATTTCAGGTAGAGGAAGCGAAAGCTCAGACCTTTATAAAAAAGCAGATGATTTTGTTAGAAAATTAACACCAAAAGTTATAGTTGAAGAGGATGTAAAAGATTTAGAACAAGCAGAAGATAATGAAAAATATGACTATATTATAGATTTAAAAGCTAAATCTGCATCACTTACACAAAAAGGTATAAAGAAAGCAGAAGAATTCTTTAAATTAGATAATTTTAATGATTTAGATAATTCAACATTAGTTCATCACGTAAATCAAGCATTACGTGCACATGGAGTAATGAAAAAAGATACAGATTATATAGTAAAAGATGGAGAAGTTTTAATTGTAGATGAATTTACAGGACGTATTATGTATGGAAGAAGATATAATAATGGACTACATCAAGCAATTGAAGCAAAAGAACATGTAAAAATTGCAGATGAATCCAAAACACTTGCAACAATTACATTCCAAAATTACTTTAGAATGTATGAAAAATTGTCTGGTATGACTGGTACAGCTATGACTGAAGAAGCAGAATTTCAAGAAATTTATAACTTGGATGTTGTTGAAATACCAACAAATAAGCCAATGATTAGAAAAGATGAAAATGATGTTATATACAAGAATGAAAAGGCCAAATATGCTGCAATAGTTGAAAGTGTAAAAGAAAGTCATAGCAAAGGACAACCAGTTTTAATTGGTACAGTATCAATAGAAAAATCTGAAAAGTTAAGTAAACTTTTAAAAGAAGCAGGTATTCCACATGAAGTATTAAATGCTAAATATCATGAACAAGAAGCTGCAATAGTTGCGCAAGCTGGTAAATTTGGAGCAGTTACAATAGCAACAAATATGGCAGGACGTGGTACTGATATTATGCTTGGAGGTAATAGTGAATTCTTAGCCAAAGAGGAAATGAGAAAAGAAAAAGTTCCTGCAGAATTAGTTCAAGAAGCAGATACTTATTATGATACAGATGATCAAGATATTTTAAGAGCAAGAGAACAATTCAAGAAAATAGTTGCAAAATATGATGAACAGATAAAAGAAGAAAAACAAAAAGTAATAGATGCAGGTGGATTAAAAATTATAGGTACAGAAAGACATGAATCAAGAAGAATAGACAATCAGTTAAGAGGTCGTTCTGGACGTCAAGGAGATATTGGTGAATCTAAATTTTATATTGCATTAGATGATGACTTAATGAAAATATTTGGTGGAGATACAATAACAAAAGTTTATAATACATTAGGTGCAGATGAAACAATGCCAATTGAATCTAAAATTATTTCTCGTACAGTAGAAAATGCTCAAAAGAAAGTTGAAGGAAGAAACTTTAGTATTCGTAAAAATGTATTAAAATATGATGACGTAATGAATGTACAAAGAGAAATTATATATAAACAAAGAAGAGAAGTTTTAGACGGAGAAAATTTAAGTTCAAATATTGCTAATATGGTAAATGAGGTAGCAAGTGAAACAGTAAATACATTTATAGAAGGTGAAGACAATAAATTAAATACAGAAAGTTTAACTACAGAAATAATGAACATTTTTGGTATGGAAATGTTTGAATTTGTAAAAGAAAATAAAGATAATCCAGAAAAAATCATTAAAGAACTTCAAAAGAAAGCTGCTGAAAAATACGTGGTTAAAGAAGAAGAAATTGGCGCAGAAGAAATGAGAGAACTTGAAAGAGTTGTAATGCTTAAAGTTGTTGATGAAAAATGGATGAATCACATTGACGCTATGGATGAATTAAAAGATGGTATTGGTCTTCGTGCTTATGGACAATATGACCCAGTTGTTAAATATAGAACTGAAGGTATGGATATGTTTGAAGAAATGGTTGCAAATATTAAAGTAGATGTTGTAAAAATTCTTATGAATATCCATAAACAAGGAGAAATAAAAAGACAAGAAACTGTAAGAATTACAAATGCTGCTCAAGAAGCATTAAATAGTGTTGATAATGGAGAAAGAATGAAAGAATCAGATGTTGATAAAACAGTAAGAAATGAAGGACCAAAAGTTGGTAGAAACGATCCATGTCCATGTGGTTCGGGCAAGAAATACAAAAACTGTTGTGGAAAGAACGCATAACTAGCTAATTACAAGACATTCAAAGGAACTAAAAAATAGGTGTCAAAATTCAATTTGTCACCCAAAATATAAAAATAAAGCTGAAAAGCATTGAAAAATAAGGAGTGTATCCAATAAAAATTGGGTGACACTTCTTTTTAATTGAATATTGTTTGATTAAAATTAATGTATAGAGAAAGATAAAATACAATATTTTGGCATTCCAAGCAAGTTAAACAAAATTTTTAAGAGAGATTATTTAATAATTTCTCTTTTAATTATTGACTTAACTAATGTGATTAGTTATTATATGAATATAATTAGTTAAGGAGGTTGAGATGTCAAAGAATAATATTAGTGATGAGCTTATTATTACAACTTCTGCAAGACTATCAAGTGAAGTAGGATTAAATAATTTATCTCTAAAAATGATTGCAGAAGAACTAAATATTAAATCTCCATCTTTGTATAATCATATTTCAAGTCTTGATGAAATAAAAGAAAAACTTATGATTTATGGGTGGAAAGAATTAGGAGAAAAAGCCACAGAATCAGCTGTTGGTGTAGCAGGTTATGAAGCATTACGAAATATGTGTTATGCCTTTTATGATTATGCTACAAATAACAAAGGTGTATTTACTGCAATGCTTTGGTATAACAAATTTGAGAGTGAAGAAAAAAACGAGGCTACAACAAAATTATTTAGTTTATTGTTTAGAGTATTACAACCATTAAATATTAGTGATAACAATATAGAACACATTATAAGAACTTTAAGAGGATTTTTAGAAGGTTTTGTATTGTTGGTTAATAATAATGCTTTTGGCAATCCAATTTCAATTAAAGAAAGTTTTGATTTGTCATTAGATATTATATTTAATGGAATGAAATCATTGGAAGGAGTAGAATAGTATGAATGAGTATATTAATTTAAGTTTAGAAAATATTGAAGAAGAACACATTTGTTGTGCAATAGGAGATCCAAAACATCAAGAAGGTGTTGATTGTAAAAAAGAATGGATTAAAAACAAATTGAAGGATGGTCATGTTTTTAGAAAGTTAAATGCAAGAGGTAAAATATTTATTGAATATGAGCCAATAGAAACAGCATGGGTTCCAATTAGCGGAAAGAACTATGAGTATATTTATTGCTTATGGGTTGCAGGAAGCTTTAAAGGTAAAGGAATAGGAAAAGAATTATTAGAATATGCAATAAATGATTCTAAAGAAAAAGGGAAAAGTGGTATTTGCACTTTGGTCTCAAAAAAGAAGAAGCCATTTATAGGAGAAAAGAAATTCTTTGAACATTATGGATTTGAAGTTGTAGATGTTATTTCCGATTATGAGTTGATGGCACTAAAGTTTGAAGAAAGTGAAACACCTAAATTTAATGAAGTAGCAAGAGCTATGAAAATAGATAATCAAGATTTTACGATTTATTATAGTAACGAATGTCCTTATGTAGAATATGAAGTTAAAGAACTTTCAGACTATGCAAAAGAAAAGAATATAAAACTAAACTTTATAAAAATAGATTCATTAGAAAAAGCAAAAAATGCACCTTGTATTTTCAATAATTGGGCTAATTTCTATAAAGGTAAATTTATATCTAATACAATACTAAATGCAAATGCTTTTGAAAAACTATTAAAGTAGGGATTGGTATGGAATTTGTAAAAGCTAAAACTATATTAAGCAAAGTAAACTATAGTAATGATTGGTATGGTATAGATTACAATATGAATTTATATAGAGGTTGTCCTCATAAATGTATTTATTGTGATAGTAGAAGTAATTGTTATCATATAGAAAATTTTGATATTGTTAAAGGTAAAGAAAATGCACTTGAAATTTTAGAACAGGAGTTAATTAAAAAGAGAAATAAGGGAGTTATAGGAATAGGATCTATGTCTGATACTTATAATCCATTAGAAAAGGAATATGAACAAACAAGAGGTGCATTAAAACTAATATCAAAATATGGGTATGGAGTTAGTATTGATACAAAAAGTGATTTAATATTAAGGGATATAGATTTACTAAAAGAAATAAATTCAAAAAATAATGTTATTATTAAATTTACTATTACTACTCCAAATGATGAATTATCAAAAATAATAGAACCAAATGTATGTGTATCTTCTAAAAGATTACAAGCAATAAAAGAATTAACTGATAATGGAATATTTGCAGGTATAATGATGGATCCTGTTCTTCCTTTTATTACTGATAAGGAAGAAGATATAAAAGAATTAGTAAGACTTGCAAATGAATATGGTGCTAAATTTATTCAGACTTATATGGGAATGACATTAAGAGAAAATCAAAGAGATTATTATTTTGATAGATTAGAAGAGAATTTTGAAGGATTAAAAGATAGATATATTAAAACTTATGGAGAGAAATATAATTGTATAGTTCCAAATTATAGGTATTTATTCAAAGTATTTGCTGAAGAATGTAATAAGTATGGAATACTTTATAAAATGGAAGATATTATAAAAGCATACAAAAAAGATAATGAAAACTCTGAACAAATATCATTGTTTTAGGGAACAGATAATTACAATTTCTAGGTAAAAATTAGATACGTTTTTAGATACTAAAATTAAAAATTTTATCATTTTTTGAGTAGAATTTAGTGCTATTAGGTTGTTTGAAATGCAAATAAATTGCCTAAAATAAAGAAAAGTGCAAAAAAGTATAACTTGAACAGAACACCATGTGGAAGTGGTAAGAAGTATAAAAATTGCTGTGGCAAAAACGCATAATTCACTAGTTTCAAGACTTTCAAAGAAATAAAAAATGGGTGTCAAAAATTAAATTGTCACCCAAAATAAAGAAATATAGCTGAAAAGCATTGAAAAGCAAGGAGTGTATCCAATAAAAATTGGATGACACTTTTTTTTTAGAAAATTAAAAATTATTGGAATAATATGTTGACAAATTCAAAAGATGGCCATATAATAAAACAAATGTTTAATGACTTTGACTCGAATTTTGTAGGAGAAAGAGAGAATGAAAATATATGTATACATAGATGAAAGTGGATCAATTCACAAAAATAGTAAAACAAGATATTTTGCAGTTGGTGGTTATTTTTCTTATGAAGATGACAAGATGAAAATAAAAGCAAAATATAAGAAAGAAAATCTCGAATTAAAGAAAAAAAAGAAACTTGATTTAGATACTGAAATCAAATCTTATGATATGACCGAAGAAGAAAAGATAAAGATATTTAATAAGATTCAAGACATTGGAACTTTTCATGGTTGTGTTAAGGTGTTTGATAAAAAATATATGAAGAAAGAAATCATAGATTCTAATATATTTTTTAATTATGCAGTAAAAGTTTTAATTCAAGATTGTATACTACCAGAACTCAATTTACAGGAAAACGATGAACCAATAGAGTTTATTATCAGTATAGATAATAGAAATATAAGAGTAGGAGAATTAAATAATTTAGAAACATATCTAAAGACAGAGTTCTGTATATATGATGATAATTTTGAAATTACTTATTATGACTCTAAAACAAATTATGGAATTCAATTAGCTGATTTAACTGTTAATACATTCTATAATTTTTATAAAAATATAAAATTAGTTGAAAATGTAATAAAAGAATTAAAGCCAAAAAACTTTAGAGTAAGTTTATTTCCTAAAAATTTTAGGAATAAAAAACTGAACTCTGAATAAAATATTATTGATATTTGACATACATTTTTTTGTATGTTAAAATATATATAGTAAGACCTAGGTAAGGTAGCTAAATGCTAAGCGTATGTTAAGTACGCTGCCACCTAGGCATTTTTTTTATCTATTTGTTGTTAAATAAAATTACAATATTTGATATAAAGTATTTCAAAGGGAAATAAAATGTAGATGACTTTGTTGCCAATTTGTTGCCATGTTAAATTTGTCACCCAAAATATAAAAATAAAGCTAAAAAGCATTGAAAATTAAGGAATGTATCCAATAAAAATTGGATACAGATCTTTTAAATTGTATTAAGATAAAAGTAACTAAATCTTTTGAAAATAGTTTAAAAATTTCCAATAATATTATATAATAAGTTGTAAGAAAATAGTAAGTGGTAGGTGAGATTATGTATTTTAATAAAATAATACCTGAATTAAGTGTAAAAAATCTAAATAATAGTTTAAGATTTTATAAAACAATAGGTTTTAAAGTTGAATACGAAAGACCAGAGAATAAATTTATTTTTCTATCTATGGATGAAATACAGCTTATGATACAAGAAATATCAGAAAATGATAAATGGAACATTGCACCACTTTCATATCCATTTGGAAATGGTATAAATTTTCAATTAGAAGTAGATAATGTTGAACTCATTTATAATAATTTATTAAGTAATAATTATAAAATAGCATTTGAAATCGAAGAAAATTGGTATAGACAAGATAATAAGCTATTAGGTAACAAGGAATTTTTAGTACAAGATCCAGATGGATATTTGTTAAGATTTTCTGAAGATTTAGGAGAAAGAGAAGAATAATCAATTACGACATGTGAATAGATAAAAAAGTAATTTATAAGGAGGATAGAATATGGATAAATTTAAAGAAATAAGACCTATCGTTCTTGGTATGGTAAAAAAGGACAATAAAGTATTAGTTAGTAAAGGATATGATAAAATTAAAGATGAAACATTTTATAGAAGTATAGGTGGAGGAATTGAATTTTTAGAAAATAGTAAGGATGCGTTAAAAAGAGAATTTAAGGAAGAACTTAATATTGAAATTAGTGTAGGAAAATTTTTAGGTATTTCAGAAAATATATTTACTTATAATGGAAAAAATGCACATGAATTAATACTATTTTACAATGTTGAGATAAAAGATGAAGATTATAGGGAGAAATATCATATAATTGATGATAATTGTGAAAATGATGCAGTATGGATAGATATAGAAAAATTTAAAAATAAAGAATTAAAAATATATCCAGAGCAAGTTTTTAAGTATTTAGATTAGCAAATATAAATAAATAATTTATACATTTTGTATTTTAATTTAATATTTGATATATTATTGATGTATAAAATAAATAGGTAGATAAATGTTAGCGACATTGTTGCTAAATAAAAATTACAATTATACATTCGACTCATTTTTCTATTTATGTTATAATTTGAAATATAGAAAAGATACAATATTTGTTAATCCAAAGATGACATTGTCAGCGATTTGTCATCCGAACATAAATATTTAATAATACTAATCATTCCAGAACATGTGGCTCACGGCAAGAAATATAAACAATGCTGTAAAAAACAGTAGTACCAACGGTTTGTTGGAATTGACACAAGGAAGAAAAAGGAAGTTTAAGGAATTAGATACCTTTGAGATACCCTGAAAATGAAATTTGAAAAGATTATCCTAGAGCATTTTGGGATAGTCTTTTATTTTTCATAAATGTATTATATAATAAATATTGAAAATAGATAAAAGTAAAAAGAGAGGGTGAAAATAATGTCATCTGTAACTCAAAGAATAAAAGAAATAAAGCAACCATATGGCGGATATATAAAACCAAATGAATTTGAAAAGATACAATTTGAAGACAATAAAGAATTATCTGAGGAAAATATTCATAGTTCATTAGTGGGATTAGCTGTGGATTATATGACAAGATATATTATGGGATCACCTGTTGAAGAAGCGTTCAAAATATCTTTGTTGGGAGCAGGTTTAATTAATGATAGCAAATATGCTCATAAATTATTGCATAATATTAATGGTTTAGATAATAAATCAATTTATAATGCTTGTAAATTGGTAGGGTATGATGTGTGTGTTAGAGCTGGACCAATGGCATACAAAGATGTTAAAACAATAGACGCTGATGACGATACAATTAATAATATAAGAATAATGGTTGATAGGAGTATAAATTTTTTTGAAAAATATGGACCTATTATCAAAGATGGATTTACTTTCGAAGGCGGATATACTAAAATAATTGATTCTGGAGATGGGGATTTTTTAACAAGCAATACTTTGTGGGATTTTAAAGTAAGTTCTTCAACTCCAAAATCGCAACATACATTACAATTATTAGTATATTATTTAATGGGAAAGAATTCTATACATAATGAATTTGATAATATTGAAAAATTAGGAATTTTTAATCCAAGATTAAATTGTGTGTTTTTAAAAAATATAAATGAAATTCCAAGTGATGTTATAGAAACTGTATCTAAAGAAGTTATAGGATACAATAGTAAAAATAAAAAAATGGTTTCTAGCGATGAATTAACAATTGCGTATGTAATGAAAGAGTTGCAGTGTACAAGATATATGGTAATGAAATACTATTCAGAAAAAGGTTTACCTTTGAAGAAAGTAAACAATAAATATTATATAACTAAGGCAGAATTATACGAATGGATAATGGAAATAGAGGAAGAAAGAAAAAGACAAGAAAAAATTACATTTATAACATTATTAATTAGCGTTATAGTATGTATAATAATTTTTCTGATCCTGTTTAAAAAGATGTTTTAGATACCTTTTTAGATAACTTAAGAAAAAATATGCACGGAAAAAGAAGGAAAATTCCGGAAGTTAAAAGACTGAAAAAGGCCAATTTAGAAGGAAAACGGTACGTAGAAGGACGATGATGCACGTCCATGTGGCAGTGGTAAGAAATATAAAAATTGTTGTGAGAGACAGTAGTATCAAGGGATTGACAGATTTATAAAATTATAAAACACGAAAAAAATTACCTTTAGATACGTTTTAGATACGTTTTTATAATTGATTTTGAAAGATTATCTGGATACCTGGATAATCTTTTGTTTTTATAGTATAATTAAATTCGTGAAAAACAAAAAATATTTGGATGATAAATGTTTATAATATTGTAATATTACGAACAAGTTGAATTAAAATGAAAATAATCTTTTATATTAAAAATATTTAAGGTTACTTTAATATTTTTGATTTAATATTAGTATAATTCAATGTTTTTTCAATTTATATAAAATATACTATAAATAATAAGTAAAGGAGGAGAGAAAAATAAAGGATAAGATTTTAGTTTTTATTATTGGATTATTAGTAGGAGCAATAATTACTGCATCTGGGTTTTTAATTTATCAAAATGCTACTAAAAATACTAATCAGACAACAAGTGGAGAACAAATGCAAATGATGGAAAGACCTGATGGAAATAATACACCACCTGAAATGTCAAATGGAGAAACACCACCAGAAAAACCAAGTGGTTCAGAAAATAATACAAATAGACTAGAGCCTCCAGCAAAAAATAATTCTGAGGCAAATAGTATTTCAAATTAGGAAGGAGAATGAGAATGAAAAATAAAAGTATAATTGAAATAATAATTATTGTTGCTTTAGTAATTATTTTAGGTGTTATTATAGGATTATATGTAAATAATAATAATTCGCAAAATAATGCAAAATCAAATAGTGTGTCAAATTCAAATATGGGAACACCTCCTGATAAGCCAGATGGTAATGGAGGAATGCCAGGAGGAAATAACTCAAGTAGTAATGTATCACATACAGGAGCAACTGAAATTTCAAGTGATACTACAAATAGTGGAGAATCATATTCTTCAACTACAGGTTCTGAAAATGCATTACTTATAACAGGAGGAACATCTACTTTAACAAATCCTAGCATTACAAAATCAGGAGATTCTGATGGAGATAATTCTGACTTTTATGGAACTAATGCAGCAGTTTTAGTAAAAGAAGGAACTTTAAATATTAGTGGAGGAACTGTTACAACAAATGGTTCACACGCTAATGGTATATTTGCATATAGTAATGGAACAATAAATATTTCAGATACAAATATTAAAACAACAAGTAATAATTCAGGTGCTATAATGGTAACAGGAGGAGGAACTCTAACAGCTAATAATATAACAGCAGAAACAGATGGAAACTCATCAGCTCCAATAAGAAGTGATAGAGGAGGAGGAACACTTACTGTAAATGGTGGCACATATACAGCAAATGGTGTAGGATCTCCTGCAATTTATTCAACAGCAGATATAACTGTTAATAATGCAACATTAACATCTACTAAATCTGAAGGAGCTGTTGTTGAAGGAAAAAACTCAATTACATTAAACAATGTTAATTTAACAGATACTAATACATCACTTAATGGTAATTCAGAAACATATAAAAATATTTTCCTTTATCAATCTATGTCAGGGGATGCAGATGAAGGAACCGCATCATTTACTGCAAAAGATTCTACAATTACAACAAATAAAGGAGATACAATTTTTGTAACAAATACAAAAGCAACTATATCACTTACAAATAATACTATAATAAACAATGATACAACTGGTGGATTTTTAAGAATTCAATCAGGAAAATGGGGAAGCACAGGATCAAATGGTGGAGATGTAACATTAAATACTAATAATCAAGTGATTGAAGGTAATATTTTTGTAGATAGTATTTCAACATTATCAATGAAATTATCAAACGGAAGTAAATATACTGGAACAATAAATGGAGATAATACTGCAAAAAACATTTCTTTAAGTTTAGATAGCAGTTCTACAATAACATTAACTGGAGATACCTATATTACATCACTTGAAAATGCTGATTCTTCTAATAGCAATATTAACTTTAATGGATACAAACTATATGTAAATGGTACAACTATAAATTAAAGATAATTAAATTATATTTGTTCGCAAGATTTTGGTGCGACTGGGTTAAGGTCGTATAGTTTAGTAGGTGGAAATCCTACCTAGAAAGGTGGCAGATGTTCTCAAAATGACAGAATGCAAAATTTGCTAGTATATACTTGGGTTTTACTAGTAAACACCTGCGGGGTCCTAGACCTAATCATGATATACAATGACTATACGATGACCAGTGAGAGCCTATATCTTCT
>JAFRDD010000128.1 GCA_017404025.1 Clostridia bacterium | reverse complement strand
CATCGAGTAGAAATATAGATTGCTCTATATAACCCTCACAGAACCGTACATGCGGAGTTATCGCATACGGCTCTTCATAACATAGTATTTATTCATCATATAGCAAATATATTAACTTTTATTTTTGGCATTGGTAACTGAAAGTATTTTATTATATTTGTATAATCTTTGTATCTGTAACTTTTCTTTTGACTTCTTCTATTTAACCATTTCATTAATAGCATTATTACCTTATAATAGTAGTTTTTAATTGAGTTACTATTATGTGTTATTCCATAATAATTGTAATGTCCTATTAATTTCTTCTTTGTTGTAGCCATTATATTGGTTAAAGGTTCATTTCTGTTCTCTTTTATCCATATTTTGTATTCTTGTACTTTTTGCTTAAATTTCTTTTTGCTTGTTTTCCTTTTTACTGTGAATTTCCCATTTCTGTTTTTGCTACAATAATGAGTAAAACCTAAAAAGTCAAAAGTATCTGGTTTACCTTTACCATTCCTTTTAGCATTTTCTCCCGCAAATTTACCAAATTCTATTAATCTAGTTTTATCTTCTGCAAATTCTAAACCTATTTGCTTTAATCTCATTTGTAGTTGTTTATATGTATCTTCTGCCTCCCATTTATATTAAAAGCATAAAATCATATCATCGGCATAATTGACTATTTCTATATAGCCTTTTGCTGTTTTCTTTATTTTCTCGACAAACAAGATTATTCCATAGTACATAACAATGTTCGCTAATACTGGACTTAATATTGAACCTTGTGGTGTTCCATATTCACTTGTAATATGTTTCCCATTTTCCATAATTCCTGCTTTAAGAAATCTTTTGATTAATTTTAATAAGTTTGTATCTTTTATATGAACTTGCAAACCTTTCATTATTAATTCATGATTTATATTATCAAAATACCCTTTTATATCTGCATCTAGTATATAGCTTGTATATCTTCTTTCAATACAGAAATTAAGATATTTTAAGCAATCATGACAACTTTTATTTGGTCTAAATCCAAACATATTATTTGGAAATCTTGGTTCAAATATTGCTTCTACTATTTTCTTTACTGCTAATTGTACTATTTTATCTTCAAAATTTGCTATTGCTAATCCTCTAACTTTTCCGTTAGGTTTTGGAATGTTTACTTTTCTTGCTGGATTTGGTCTATATGATTTTGTTTTAAGTCTATCTACTATATTATTTAGATTTTCTTCTAAATTACTAGAATACATATCTTTTGTAACATTGTCTAAACCTGTTGCTTTATTCCCATCAAGTTCTTTAAAACATTCCCTTAGTAATTCTAAATTAATTAAATGGTAAACTGATGTAAATACTTCTTTTGGTCTTTCTTTTGCTATTTGATTTATTCTTGTTATTTTAGTTGACATTATTTTCTCCCTCCTTGAATAGTGATAATGTTTCTTTTAACAAGAGCTATATTATGTGTATCCCTTTTCTCCTCCATATTTATTGATATGGTATCATCGATACTATGAATACATCTGACTGCCTGTATCTCTTTTGACATCCTTCGCGTGTGACTCGTTTGTCATACTCTATTTACAGAGAAGATATAGGCTCTCACTGGTCATCGTATAGTCATTGTATATCATGATTAGGTCTAGGACCCCGCAGGTGTTTACTAGTAAAACCCAAGTATATACTAGCAAATTTTGCATTCTGTCATTTTGAGAACATCTGCCACCT
>JAFRDD010000127.1 GCA_017404025.1 Clostridia bacterium | reverse complement strand
TGCTTCCCAGCAGAAATAATAGTTAAGAATGATCAATTTGATAATGTTGATGTACATAGATATTATCCAACTAATATAAAGATACAGCATAGAAAAAGTCAAGATGAAACAGGTTCTCAATATTATAACTATTCTGATGGCTTACATTGTGTAATTACTGCAAGCAATGGAAATATAAGTAATTATGTTTCACTTACATATAATAGTTGGAGTGAACCACGTAATACATTAAATGTTTTGACTACTGATGAAGTTACTGAGAAAAAAGTATTTACAAATGTATTAATATCTCCAGATACATCATTAGGAGAAGAAGAAAAAACATATATTGGTAAATTAAGTGCAAAATATGGTAAGTTTACTTGTCATGCTGAAAGTTATACATTTGCACCAGCTGATGAAGGTTTGAAACCATTGGAATTCATATATGATTATCAATATACAAGATTACCAGAAATTGGAAAATTCAAATATACATTTACACAGGATGGAAGAACTGAAGAGGTAGGTTTAGATAAGATTTCTTCAGATATTTATAAACCAAAATTAAATATATATGAAATAGAAAGTGGTGGTTCTAATATAACTGTTTCTTCATATTTGTTTAAAACTAATACAATAGCAATGTCATTATCTAATCCTATTATATTTAAAGATAGTGATAATTCTACATGTAGTTTTTCAATAACATATAATATATCTAATTTTGATATAGAAGATAGATTTACAGAACATGTAACATACACTGTTGTTTCTAATCCAGAAATTACAGTTACTGGTGTAACATTTGATATGACTGATGGTTCTAGTTATGCATTATGGGTAAATGATGGAAAAGAATCAATATCATATTTTGATAACGGGGCTAACAATAGTTCAGATATACATGATTTATTTGAACAACGTTTGACATTTTATGCTGTTACAAAATATCCTAATGAAACAGCAACTAATGATATAATATTAACTAAAAACACTAATAGTTCAAACATTAAAATGTCTGATGAATTTTTAGAGATTCATGATAAATATTATCTTAGTTCAAACATAGCAAGTGGAAGTGGTAAAATATTTATATCAAGACCTGGAGAAATTTGGGCTGAAGTACCTTCTGGTCGTAATGGTATAGGTTTAAATCCAGATGATGAATATAATATATTAGGATATTATTATGCATTAACAAATATAAATAATTCTAATTTAACTCCAGATAAATGGATATTATCTGCTTATTCATATACATATTTAGCAAATATCATAAATAAAGATGATTTAATTATTGCATATCAAACAAATGGTAACAATGTAATTTATGATAAATTTTTAGGAGATTATATTGAAGAAGGAACAAATAGAAAATACAGATTATCTGATAATTCAAGAATATCTTCTCATTATTATCTTAATAGATGGGATGGAAATGCTTTAAATAAATATAATGTAAATATTGGTGATCCTGTATCAATAAGTAACTATAATTCTATTTATGATAATACAAAACAATTAAATGGTCATACATTAAAAGATAGCCTTGCTGCTAATTTGAAGAATTGTTTTGAAGAATCAGGTATTTCAACATATATTGATACAAATAAAGTAGCAAACCCAGGAACAATTAAACATATCATTCCAATGAGTGATATATTACTTTATGATGACCAAGATCCACCACAAGAAATAGGTATAAATACTGTTGAAATAAATAAGAAAGAAGAATACTTTAATGAAGCATATAATAGAATATCTGTAAAATGCGGACATACATATATATTTGATAAAGTATTTGATGATGGTGCTACATCATTCTTTGAATCTGAATTCCATAGTGGCCAACATTATTATGGTGCTAACATGTCACAAATATCTGGAAACAAGTATAATATATCAACAGTAAATCTTTCAACACTTAATAATAACAATCCTAACATTGATTTCATTAATAGTGATTTTAAAACTATTTGGGTAAATCAAATGGCTAATGGATTTATTGCTAATGATGAAAATTGGGAGAATAATGCAATTTATGATTATGGTGATGAGTTAAATGAATTGCCTCCTATTAATGATAATTATATTACATATTATTATGATTCATTTGTAAATAATACATTTACATATGGAGATGTATCAGGAAAATTTAATAGTACAGCAGATAGAAACTATCATAATATATTTGTTAAGAAATATGAAGAACTTAAATTATTTAATGATGTTTCTAATACAATAGAATATGATCAACCATATACAATATATGTAAAGAATGGTGATACAGTAGAAGAAGTGATTTATCAAAATGGTTTGAATGAATATATATCTTCTTATGCAGATGACCCGACATGGCAGGCTGAACTTACATATGCTGTTGCAATGAGTTATGTTTTAGGTTTTTCATATTCATTTGCATATGAAAATATTAAGAAGTATAGTTATTATGGTGTTAATGATGATGTTTATCCAGATGGAGACCCATTCTATATGATAGGTGATATAACTTTCCCAAGTGATTTTTATCCTTACTTAAGTAATGGTAGAAATATTTCTAAACAGACAACAGATGGTACTAACTCATTAGATTATCAAAATATTTATAATCTTAATGATAAATTTGGATTAACATATACATATCCTGATGAATCAACAATTTATTATGGAGAGAAACTTATTAAAGATGAACTTTCATTCTACACAAATTATGTAAATAATGTTAAGAATTCATTAAAGAGATATTTCATGATAAATAGAAGTACAGACCCATCTGAAACTGAGTGGGGAGAATTAGTTGATGAAGATATTTTACGTATATTTGGATATCGTTATGATGAAGAAAATATTGTATCTATTGGATTTGGATATGATGATTCAGATAATAGTAGACGCAATCAATTAAGTAATTTCTTACGAATAAGTGGAACACTTGCAAATAATAGTTTAACATTAAAAGATGGTACTTCAGATTTAGCTGGAGATACTATAACTTGGATAACCGCATTAAAATCATGTTATTATGATTATATTGCTCCTGTTGAAAATTTAGTTTGTGAAATTAATACAACAGAAGTAAATGCAGATTATCTTCAAATAAGTAATTTGGACGGTATAAGTGGGAAAACAGTTAGAGAAGTAATTGCAGAACGTGGTGAAAATAATTTCTATTATTTAGAATATCATTATGAAATTAAATATATTCCTGAACAAGATGCCGTTTTATGGCACGATACTACTGCTGATTGGGAAATTTTCTATGCAGCAGTTCAAGCAGATCATAATACATTAAGTGCAAATGGATTTAGTGCATCTGATATACGTTTATGGGATGATCCTGAAACATCTAATGAAACAAGACGTAGTTTATATGTATCTTATGTTGTTGAAAATTCTCAGCATCCACGTATTGAAGGTACAGACCCAAGATGGGTATATTATACATCATTAAGTAGTGCTCCACAAAATGTTGATGACCATCATTTAAACATTCCAGCAACTAATACATCTGTTCCAGTATATTATGTACCTAGAACTGGAACAACTACACAAATGAGAAAAATCATATTTGACTGTACAACTACAGATGCTTTTATTGATATTTTAAAAAGATATGCAGATAAAATATCTCAGCAACCTACAGAAAGTGCTAATGAAAATGAATCTGTAAGTTATGATTCTTATAAAGTTGAATTAAATAATTTTGGTTCTGATTTTAGTGGTTTAGTTTCTGGTTTAATTAGTGCAGGTGTAAATGACTTCAATAATAATTCAGTAGTTTATATACCACAATCAGTAATTAATTCATTCTTAAAATATAAATATTATTACATTAATTCTCAGTATGTTAGTGTAACAAATAATTATAGAGATTTTATACAAATAGTAATTAATACTGATGATGATCTTAAGCAATTGGAAACACCTATAACAACACTTCCAGAATACATTCAAGGATTCTTAAACAAGTTTGGATATAATACTGATACATCATTAAGTAAATTTACAAACTTATTTAAGAAATATTATGATGAAATTTCTACACATATTGCACAATGTAATGTTGCAGAATATTTAGATAATATGTGTGGTTCTTCAGAATATGTTCTTAATGTAGATATTAATGATTTTGAAATATTTAAAACCATAAAAGAAGCTAAAGAAAATCATGTAATTAATTTAAATGAAATATATGGAATAATAAATTACATATTAACTTATGGCCCAAAGATAATGATTAGAAAACATTTAATGCGAGCATTATTATATGGTTTGTATTCAAGTTCAGAAACAGAAAGGAAGGCTGCATTACAAGGTGTATATAATGAAATGTTTAAGCCACGATTAATTGAAGCAGAAATTACTGAAGCGCAAAAATGGATTAAAGAAAAGATATTATCATTTGGTAAAGAAGGGGCTGAAGATATTAAAATACAATATGGCAATGATGATATAATTGAATATAATTATAACATTAAACCTATTGATGCAAATATTTATTCAATACATTCAATATTATGTAATGGATATAATATTTATTACTTAAATGATGATTTATATTTAACTCAAATTGATGAAGAAGTAGAAGAAGATATATCTCCTCAATTTAATGTAAGATATTTAATCAATACTTCTCCTGATTTGTTTACAAGTACAAGTGATGTTTACAAATATAATGATAGTATATATAAATTTAATGGTACTATAAGAAAAACATTGTCAGAATTATCTACAATATTAGGTAAACAAAGTAAACTTTATTTACATATATTGATTTATTATTATGATTCATTCTTATATGAATTGGATATTACAAATAAAGAAATTCCAATGGCTAATACTATATATAATGTATCTGCTTCTGTTTCTAAATATAATAATAGATTGATATTTACATTTAATACAGATGAACACACTGAATCAATGATAGATCAAACAAAACAATATTCATTCCATATAGCACTTGAATATTGGAACCCTATGAATATTTCAGAAACTTTCAAATATGAAAGTATTTATAACAATAACGGATATAAATTTGATAATTTTATAATATCTGATAATTTAGATAAACTATATGTATTTAGATATAGAATATGTTGGGATGCTCCTGATAGTTCTATACAATCATTATATTCTACTTGGGAATATTTAGTATATTTTATTGATGAAAAAGAGGAATTTAAATATTATATTGAAGATATTACAACTCTATTAGCTGAAAGTGATGGATGGGTTTCAAATACACTTGAAATTAATGATGTAACAATTAAACCAATATCATGTAACATATATGTTAAATATACTATTGAAAATGATACAAATCCATCATATTGGTATGTATCAAATATTGGACAAGATAATTTATTGTTTAATGTTGCTAAAAATGTTACATATACATATATAGATATAGATACTGGAGAAGAAACAACAGTTAGTTATGCTCCAGGAATACGACCAAATTATATTTCTAATTATCCTAATCATGAATTGATAATTGTTGATATACAAGATAAAAATAAAGTTGAACTTATTTAATAATATGAGTAGCTTAGGAAACATAAGATTATCATACGGAAAACAATTCAACATTGCAATTGCTAATACATATTCAAACATTGTGTTAGCTGGTTCAAATTTACCAGCTAATGCAATTATTATATCTTCTAATATTGATGAATCATTACAAGATACAGGTTCATATTCAATAATTGCTACAGATAATTATGGTTCTCCTGTTAGATTGACATATTGTATAAAACAAGGAAATGGACTTATTACTGATGATGAAAATAAAGATGTAATAATTCTTAATATTGATAATTCAACAATAAAGAATATTCAAGGTGGTTTACATATTGATTTATCATCTATAAATGAAAATGATATTCATGTAAATGATAATAAATTAGAAGTAAATAATGATTTGATTGATATTGCTGCAACAACAAATAGAGGAATACTTGCAATTGATGGTAAGACAATAATGGTAGATGATACATTATTTATAAACACAGATAATTTGAAGTATTCTAACAATGAAACATTATCATACGGTATAATTAGTTCATCAGATAATATTATGAAAATAGATAATGGCATAATATCAGTTGAAGAATCAAATATACCACATGCAGGTGAAGATTCAATTGGAATTGCTACTGCTGATGATAGAACATTAACATTATCTGAAAATATGTTTAATGTAAACACTGATTTATTAGATAAAGCTAAAGATGATGAATTTGGAATAATTAGTGTTGATGATAATAAAATCAAATCAGATAAAGGAATACTTTATGTAAATACAGATAATCTTAAGAAAGCTACTGTTAGTGAAAAAGGTATTGTTAGTGTAGATGGTCATTCAATAAAATCAGATAGTGAATCTAAAATATCAGTAATAAATTATGATGAAATGTTAAATAGTTTAGAAAAACTTATAAATAATATTAACGATGAATATAAATCATTGGATGATATTAAGAATCATATTTTATCTCAAATAAAATAAGGATAAAGTATATTTTTATATATAAAGACAATAAAGAAGTCATACAAATATGAGTACACAGATAGGAAATACAACTAAATCTTTTGGACGAGAATATAATGTGTCAGTATCTAATATGGGTGGTGAAAACATTCTTGCTTCAGAGTATCTTAAAGAGAATACAATAATAATTGATTCTAAGGTAGATAATAATCTTGAAGATGTTGGTTCATACTCAATTTTTGTTACTGATGTAAATGGAAAAGCTGTTCGTCTTACATATACAATACAGCCAGGAAATGGTCTTTATGTTGATCCTAATGATACTGATGTCATTAGAATGCGTATTGATGAAAATTCTATAATGGCTGATGATGGTGATGAAATTTATGTAAATAAACATAATATCATTGATAACAATACTCTTGCAGTAAATCCTGATGATTCAACTGCTAAGAGAGGAAGAATTGCTGTTGTTACTGCAAATCTTCAGAAAGGTACAAATGTACTTTATGGTATTGTAAAAGGTGATGAAAATACAACATACATCAATGAAGAAAATCCAGGAGTAATATCTGTAAACACTCAAAATTTAGAGACTGTACATGATGGTGATGATGAGAATGAAGCATGGGGTTCACCACAAAGAGATGGTATTGTAAGACATAATTCACAAGAATTTAGAACTATTAAGGCAGATAATGGTAAACTTGAAGTACTTACATATAATCTTGACAGAGCACAAGCTGAAAGTTTTGGTATTGCAAAAGGTGATGAAGAAACTATTCGTACAAACAATGGTACTTTAAGTGTAATGACTGATGGATTAGACCATGCAAATTCTACAAGATATGGTATTGTAAAAGGAGATGGACAAACAGTAACTGCTGATGATGGAATTCTTACAGTAAATACTCGTAATTTATTGCCTGCTACATCAAATGATTACGGTGTAGTAATGTTTGATGATTGGTCAATTGGTGTAAGTGATAACAATAAGCTTGAAGTTAAGAGATTCCCAGAAATAGAAGCATTACTTAAAACAAATAATCCTGAACATGAAATATTTAGAAGAGATATTGAAGATCTTAAGAATAGAGTTACTAAGCTTGAGACAACAGCTCTTCAGGAAATAATTGAATTCTTTACTCCTGTAGGTGATCCTACAACAGATTTACCTAAACCAGTATTTGATAGAGAAACTTGGTCAGTTATTAATAAGTATGCAGATAGAAAGACTATTGCATTCCAAATTAAGACTAATTGTAAATTCTATGTAAATGTTGATTATAAGCAAGGAACAAATGATTATGGACAAGTAACATTATTGAATGTACAGTTAGGTAATGGTTCTGTAATTCCTTATGATTCATTAACAAATAATATATTTGATTCTAATGATAAGAAGGTACAGACATTATGGTTTACATTCCAAGTAAAGAATTATGATGCAGATAATAATCAAGCATCTACAAATACTCAAGTAATTATAACTGCTGCTTCTATTAATGATGCATCAATTAATCAGACTGCATTCCATATTTTCAAATGTTGGAATAATAAAGCATATGAAGAAGAACAACCAACATATCCTGAAACAAATGTTGATGTTACTATTCCAACAACTGCATATTGGATTGTAGAAAAAGGTACTGAAAAACTTGCATACTATTCAAATACAAGTAAAGCAATTATCAATGAATTAGCTTATGGTAAGACAAGTTCTAAGAACTTCTATTTCAATACTTATGTAAGTGCTGTTTATTATGATGGTGATCCTAATACAGAAGATCCTCATAAAGATTTACCACAGTCTTCGTCAACAGGAAATGATTCTGGTGATTATAAAGTAATCATTGGCTGTTATGATGATGCAGCATTAACAAACAGATCATCTTGGGCAACTGCTTCAATTTCTGCATCATATAGTAGTACAAAACAATTCAATGTACTTACAGTTAAATCTAATACAGCATTGAATAGTACTGAAAGAACAACATATATAAATGTAAAACTTGAAGATAATTCAGTTACATCCGTAAATAGACTTACAGATACAGAAATTGGTTTACTTTCAACATTTAAGCAAACTGCTTCAGATGGAGAAAAGATAACTGAAAACATTCAAAAGTTAACACAGTTTAATAATCTTGTTAAATCTGGAGGAACAGTAGATACAATTTTACATAGTTCAACTAATTTACTTAATGTTCAAAATAAAGTTGTAATAAATGCTAGAGAAAATATAAAACCTACTATTACAGCTGGGTCATATTCTCCTACAACTATCTCTTCAATAATTGAAAAAGATATTATTGAATATAGTAATGCATACGATGAATTAAGTCAATATAATAATTTATCAAAAGCAGATTTATCTAATAAGACTACATATGTAGCATATTATACTGCTAAGGGTAAAGTTGATGCATTAGTAGATAGAATTGCTAAAGAATGGGAAATGTTTGGTAATACAACAAAGACAATTAAGACTAACATTACTACAAATAATGCTAATCGTTCACTTATCTTTAAGTATACTGAAAGAATGAATGAAATTACTCCTACAGTTAATGTAACTACAAACATAGCTTACAGTGGTGCTGCTGGTATCAATGTAACAATTACAAGAAATGCTAATTCATATCTTAATGATAATAACTGGGGTGTAAACATTAAGTATAACTTCATAAATAAGAACGGAGATGTTGTAGATGCTAATGGAAATGTTTCTAATAAGGAATATGGTATTCCTACATTATATCCAGGCACTAAGACAACATATACATATACACATACGCATTCAGATATTTCTGCAGCTGCTTCAGGTTATAGAACAGAAACAGAAACATCAACAACATATTGTAATGTAATTGCTATTTCTGGTAGCGTTAAAGATAGAGGTTCATTATGGGGAATTGGTAATGGACATAAAGATGAAGGTAATGCTTACTGGGGTAGTTATACTCCAAGTGGTGGAACATTATCAAGTATTCCTGATGACATATATCTTGAATTCAAATTAACTGGACAAGATGCTAAATATGATAAGAATCAAAATTATTCATATTGGTCATTCAGTATTAAAGGAAAAACAAATGGATATTCACAGGCACTTGAACAAGCAAATGATATCGAATTCATGGGAATTTCTTCATCAGGATATTCAAAACGTAAGACATCTGCTGCTACAACAGCTATAAAGAAAGGAAATAATTATTACATTTTGAAATCGCTTGGTGCACCATCAAAACTTTGTAATCAAGAAGCTGCAGCTGAAAAGACTACACTTAATAGTATAGCAAGAACATATTATGTAAATCATTCATCTGCATTAGTTGCAAGTACAACAACAGTTCCTGTGCAAGTAGCAAACAATATAACAGGCATAAGAATTAAATCTGTTGAAGTAACAAACAATGCATTTAATGTAGCCCCTTCTATTACATATTCATCAACAGGTTCTTGGAAGACAAACAGTGGTTCTAATTCAAGTAATCCTTCAAACAATAATTATACATTTGGTAATGCTAAAATTACAAGTATATATATTGAACCTTGGGATGACTTGTCAATGACTATTAAATTGAATATTGCTCCGGGAACTGCTACAAATATTCCAAATGGAACTGAAATAGTTGAGAATACAACATCTAATAATGGAACAACCAAGTTTACATTCTTACAAGATAGTAAATCTTATTTATATACTCAATTCTACAGTCATTATACATTTAATGCTTCTGATTGGAATGGTGGATGTACAGTTACTATTAAATTATATAATCAATATAGCTTAAATTATACTGCACTTATTTCAAGTAAGGAAACTGTTTATATGAGAGATACTAATAGATTACAGACAGTTTACTTAGATGGTCCTATTAAGTATGCTGCAACTAATAATACAAGAAATGCAACATATCAGGCACAAGCATTACTTACCAGTATCACAGGTATCAAGTTCTGGGTAGGATTGAATACTAAGGGTATAGTAGTACAGAAGAAATTTGAATCTTCAACTTCATCAATGGGTGTACAGGTAAACTTATCAGGTAAGTATAGTAATCCTGTTATGAAATCAGTTGTAATTGAAAATGCATTATATACAAATACAACAACAACATCTAATTATTCAACTACTACTGTAAGAGGTGGTGGAGGTGGAAGTCAAGTACAATATACTGCATATTACGGAAGTTTAAGATAATAAATTATGTCACAATTAGGATATATACAGAAATCTTACGGAAATGAAATAAAGATTGCTGCTGCTAATACTTATGGTTACAATGTATTAAGTGGCAGTAATCTTCCTGCTAATTCTTTAATTTTAGCATCCCCAATATCTGAAAATAATGAGGATATAGGCAGTTATTCTCTTTTGATTACAGATTATTTATCAACACCAGTTAGACTGACATATACATTAAGAGAGGGTTCTGGAATCGTATATTCTGATGACTCTTTAAAAGTAAAAATTGATAATGACACAATAATTGAAAAAAATAAAGAATTATCAGTAAATGTTAATTCATTAATAGATAACAATACAATTGTTTATGAAGGAAATGAAGTAAAGTTGAATATTAATAATATGAAACGAGCTTCTTCTACAACAAGAGGATTATTTACTATTGATGAAAAAACTATAAAGAATGCTGATGATGAACTTTTTGTTGATACATCAAATCTTAATTATGCTAATGAAGATACAAAAGTTCCTGGAATATTTATTGGAGATGGAAAACTTATAAATGTAAACAATGGTATAATTGAATTAAATGAAATTAATCTTCATAAAGCAGATTCAGAATCTTTCGGCACAGTTATTGGTAATGGAAGAACTGTTAATATAAATGATGGTATAATATCAATAGATACTGAGAATCTTGATGTATGTGATAAAAATCCTGGAATAGTAAAAGCAGACAATGAAACTATAGCAATTAACGGTGATTCAGAATTAGAAGTAAAGACAGATAAACTTAAGAAATGTTCAACAGCAACAGCAGGTGTATGTAAAGTAGATAACAAATCATTTGAAATGACAAATGATATGTTAAGAGTAAAAAACTTTTCAATTTTTGATAAAATGATAAATTCATTTAATGAAAAAACATTTACTGTTGATGATAAGATTAAAGATATTGATTACTTATTAAGTGAATATCAAATTGGAATGCAGAAGCCAGAGATAATTGATTTTCATTGTGCAAATCTTTTAACTGGTGTTCTTGAAAAACCATCTTGGTTGAATCAAGGAGTAAATGATATGCCTTCACAGTTTATTTCAACAGACTTTGTAATTGCAACAAATTGTCCATTTGTAATTTCACTTAAATTTGAAGATAATGTTGATCCAGCAATATCATTATATCAAATTAATTATAACACAATAGATATTTATAATGGAAATTCTGGATTGTTTGAAACATTCCAAACAACACAAGAAAAGCAAATACCAATTAAGATGACATTTATATGTAAGAATTATTATAAAGAAGATAAGACAGATTATTCAAAGAAAGTTAAGATAAAGATAATTGTTTCATATGCACATGATGTTACTGTAAGTAAATCAATAATTTATTCAATAGTACGATTTAATTCAGGATATAATGAAGAAATTGAATATGATGAAACTAACATTGAAACTTATATAAACAAAAAAGGAACCAGTTAAATGGTTCCTTTTTTATTAATATCCAAATGCAGATTTAGCTCGTTGCCAAGTAGATTCTGCTAATTTTCCAAAGAATGTTTTTGCTTTTCCAGGATTTCCTTCTACATTAAGCATATTGTTATTATAATTTAATGCATTTGCTCCCCAATCTAATGTAAATGAATTAGCTTCTCCTAAAGTAATTGGAATAGATTCACCATTAGAACCATGTTTAATGTTATCAAGTTTCTTATTTAGATATTTTGTATTTCTTCTTTGCTGTCCTAATCCAGTTCTGCCTAAATCATATCCATATATATTACCATGTTGAATAGTTCCTTCTTTACCTCTCTTTAATTTTGTGAGATAATATTGTGAACGCACTTGAGTAAAGTTTCCATATATATTATCACCATTAAATGTAGGTCCTTTAAGTTTGTCTATCTTCTTGTTGAAGTAATCTGTGTTTACTCTTTTACCTGGAGCAATGATGTCAGCTCTTCTATTTATAAATTCATGATAAATATTTTCAGATATATCTGCTTCATGTAATTTTCTTGTATGTGAATCTAATCTAACTTTAATATCTTCTGCTATTGCATCTAATCTATTTACACTTGTAGATGCAAATTTATTAGTAGGATAAATAAAACCATCTTGTCCAAAACCAATGTCTTCAAACTCATTCAATCTATGTTCATAAACTTTATCATATTTAATCTTTATTAAACTTTTTCCTAAATCAAATGCAGCTTCATTACTTGCTTCTCCTTGAAGTTCAGACATGGATGTAACATCAAATTCACAATTTTGAAATGTTAACATCTTTACAGACATTATTGCTTCACTATCTTTAACATTATTGAAATTTAATTCTTTCTCTTTATATTCTTTATTATTCTTTAATCCTTTCCATGCAGTATGATATTTCTTTAATGGAACATGCATAAATAAAATTGACATTTCAAATTTACGTAAATTTGCTGGAATTACTTCTTTATTTCTTATTGAATTATAACAAGCAAATTTATATAAACTAAATAATGTTCCTAATCTCATATCTACAGATTCTTCTGAACAACCAATATTAATATAATGTTCACCAAAATCTTCACCATCAAGAGGCATATCCATTAAATTGTCTAAATTAGATACTTCCCTAAAGAACCAAGGTGTATTTATTGAAATATTCTTTAATGAATTAATAAATTTGTCTAATGCCTCATATCTTTCTTCTAAGTTTTCAGATTTATATGTTGGTAAATTATAAATATTATAAAGATATTGTCTTGCTGTATTTACTGATGCAATATTTGTATTTGTTCCCCCAAGCAAACCATAATTGGAATCAAAATTAAAAAATATTTTAAAATAGAAGCATCCTTTAATCCCAAAAGGATTTATCTGTTTTCTCCAATTATGAATATCTCTTGTATAGTCTGATATTTTATAAATTGGAAAAAATACTAATGATGAATACTCATTTCCATCTTTTAATGATGAAGGCTGTAGTTGTTCATCAGGTATAATTTGCTTACCGTTAAATGAAACACCATCAACAGATACGGTACCTTCTTTATGGTTTATTTCATCAAATTTATTATCATTAAACTTTTTTATATCAACTTTCTCAGTATTTGTTAATACAGCTCCTCCTGTTGATACTTTATTTGAAGAATCTTCAGTAACAACATTTGATTTTCCTTTTATACTTGATTTACTTTTATCAACTTCTCCTTTAGATTCTCCCCCTGTATTTCTTTCTGCTAATGTTTGTTGATAACCTTCTTCTGTCATAACACCTCTTCCAAGAATATTTTCACCATTAGATTGTCCAGGAGCCCAATATATAATGGTTGGGTTCCAGCCTTGAGGTATTAATTGCCATCTATTTGCTACATTTGCCATAATTATTTACCGTAGATGTTATTATTAAGCTTATATGAAAAAGTATTATGTAAAGATACTTCATCTAAATTATAATTACTGTTTTCATTTAAATACTTAAAACTTTTATCAAATGTTTTTCCAGTTATCTTGTCTTTAAATCTTACAGTATTATTTACATAATTTATACTTATTATTTCTAATCCATATTTATTTATATCTTCGTTAAAGAACATATCATCTATTTCTTTATGCTCTTCAACATATTCATAATTATTCCAATATGGTTTTAAAGAAATCTGTTCTGTATCAAATGGAGGAAATATTGATTTTACATATACTGATGATGGCTCCCAATAATTATCTTTCTTTATTTCAATAAAATTATAAGAATCTTTATCATACCCCTTATCATTAATCATTTCATTTAATGCTTCATCATAAAGTTTTTTATGAATGATATTATGTTTATCATTCACATAATCAGAAAAATTCACTTTATTATCTGCATAGTTAAATGAATTATAATTAAGTATCTTATTTTCAATTAAATTGTTATTATTCTTTTTCATATTAACTTACAAATTTAGGGGAAGTATATTTATTAGATAAATTAGATTGAACACCTTTCTTAACTAATGTTAATTTCTGTGTTATCTGTTCTAATCCTCCATTATAATTAAATTCAATTTCTTTTATATAATAAATACCTGAAAGTGATGGATTTATTACTCCATTATTTTCATCAATTATTGCATCTCTTTCTTCCATTTCAGTTTTAGGCGCCTCACTTTTTTCATCTTTTCCTGTTGCTACTGAATTATTTGCATTATTCATTATAAGCTGTTTGTTTCTTGGAGAATATTCTTCAAGAATCATGGTTACAAGCATACCTCTTTGTAATGAATAGTTCGGCTTATTTAATGTAACATTAATCATTTTTGAATAAAGTTTATTAAAATAATTAGTTACTATTTGTTCTTGTATAAGCTTACAAACTTTTGCATCATCATCATCTTGATTAGCTCCTATGTATTCAATGTTTTCATATTCATATTCATCAGTTCCTTCAATACCATCAACAGAATCTTCAATTATTTGTATTTGTTCTTGATTGATTAAATTTTGGTCACAAGGAGAATTTAAGTAATAATATCTATTTAATGTTCCTTTATTCATTATTGCTTCATTATTTACAACACTATGATATTCTCCTATCATAAGATTTGATGCTCCAGGTCCTTCTTGTGAATTTGTAATAATTCTATATACTTCATCTACTTCAGGTTCTGGTAATTCTCCTTCTGGCATATCATAACTTTTTCCTGTTATTACTTTAGTAGTTAATTGTCTATAATCAATTTTTTCATTCATTATATGAGCAACATTAACCATAACAAGATATCCAAAATTATCAACCCAAGCATCAAAAATACTGTCTTCATCTAATCCTGCGTGGTCTAACTCCTGAATAATAAAATCTTTATATGTTAATGAATAAATCTGTCTCCATTCTTTATCTTCAATTTCTTTACATTTTTCTGTACATGCAAAACCAAGTTTTAATTCTTTTGCTATTTCTTTAAGTAATTCATACATTGATAATTGTTCTTTACCTACTTGAGTATACTTAACCTGTTTAAGTCCATTTGCTTTATATTCACCAATGTATGTAACACTATTATCATCATTAAATGTACATTCTGTAATATAAAAATCTAATGATATTTTTTTATTAGCACCATCTACAGGAGCTGTCATAATTACAGTTATTACATTATTCATTCCAGGAACATCTGATGCCTGTACATTTCTATCAGAATCTCCAATTGTAACTTTTATTTCAGGTAAGAAGTGTCTAAGATAAATTACCAATGAATAAATCTGTTTCTGAAATATTACTTTATTATTTAACTTAAGTAATGGAGTATCAATACCATCAGTATTTAATGTATTTATTTCTGCATTTTCCTTTTCTGCTAAATCATCACTATAATTATTAAATGGCATAATGATATTAGAAAATCCAAACTCAGGATCAAACTCAACAATTGGGTCCAATGGATTTTTTGGTTCAACAAATTTTGTTGAACTATTCTTTGAAGCATTATTTGGATTTATGTTTGCCATATTAATAAATTACAATTCCTAATGATTTATCAATAATATAATTTGAATCTGTAACTGTCTGGTCACCAGGAGTTCTTCTTTCATTTCTATATTTTTGAAGATTCTTTTTCTTTTTATCAATTGTTTCATTTCTTCTAATTCCATAATTAGAAGAATAATTACTTTGTGATTTCTTATTAGATAATTGATCTTGTGATTTACTAAATTCTAATGTTTTAAATTCATCAAGAACATCATCTTCTACTTTTGTGCCACTTAATACTTTTGTTATAGTATCAATATCTGGAGTATAAAGATACATTCCTTCATTTAATTCAAACGGATTTGAAAGTCCATTTATTTTACATATTACATCTCCATATTTATCATCTCCATAAACAGCTAATGAAATAAGATCTGGCCTTGCTACATAGTAATTTTCTATTCTTACAAATTGTCCACCTTCTATAAAATTACCCTTATAAATTGGTGCACTTAAATCTTTATATGTAACTAATTCACCATCTTTTACAACTGTTATTTCAGGTTTCTTATTTAAGATATTATAGTCTAACATATGTAAAATAATTCATTCAATTATATATAAAAATAAAAATGCTTATGGAATTGACTTACCATAAGCATTGTTTAATATTTGTTTTATATTAGCCTTGTTGTACATTTACTCCACTTTCAATTACACATTTATAATATAAAGGAATTACTTTTGAAGTATATATACCTTCATCATCACCACCAATTTCAACATTAATAACTTCAGCAGATTGTCCTGAATTTCCTTTAGGAAATAAAAGTATTGCATAATTATATGTTGCTGAATCTGGAATAAATTCTGGGTCAAATCCTTGTGGATATACAACCAACAAATTCATATTAGAATATGCACTATCATTAATGTTTATTGAATCAGATGGCCCTAAAATCCAATTAGATGAATTTATATTTCCTGAAATAGAAATAAATGGAGTAAATGAATAACCATTATGTGTAGTCAAATGTAACTTAGGTGTATTTGAATCAATATATATTTTAAGTGCATCTCCATATTCTGCTGCATCAGCTTGACCTAAACCGAATTCATCTGAACCAATCCATATTCTATCAACTTTATTAGAATCATACAAACCAGCATTTACACCATCATTATTTAAATTAGCAATTGTTTGTTGTTCAAATGTTTTATTTAATTCCCAGAATGATGTAGCTTTTGTATGAGGTGAATAAATTCTTTCATCATAATTTCCTTGTAATAAGATATCTAAATCATATGTTTGCTTATATACATTAATTATCAATTTTTTAACATCTGTAGGTCTTTTATATTTTGCATCATTTCCAATTGATAATCCTAAAATCATAGATTCATTATCTCTATCTATTGATACATAATTTGTTACTTCTTGTTGAGTATTTTTTACTGCTTTCATAAATTGGTCAACAAATAAAATTGCACCAGATTTTGTAGCAACATTTTCAGTATCATTAAACTTACCAACTGTTTGTACAGTATATCCACTTTGTGGATGTATTATACTATTTACAACTGGTCCTTCAGGATTTATTGTTGTATTCTTATTATGTGTATTTATATAAGGAACTGCTTGGAATGTATCTCCCTCATTAAATATCTTCATATATTCTATATTTGTACCACCACTTGTTCTTGTATCTTTAATAGCACAAACGCTATCATCCCAAACATTAGTACCTTGTGTTCCATCAACATTAAAGAATTCCCAGTATTTTTCTCCTGTATAATCACCATATATAATTTGTGAATTAGTATCAAGAAGTCTTGGTAAGAATATTGTATTACGAGTCAAAACACGCATTGATTTTTCCTCATCTCCCATATTATATGTAATTAACTTTCCATTTGCATGTTCTTGGAAATTTAATGTAAATGTTTTTGCCTGTCTTAATACTCTTAAGAAGAAATATCCTTTACCAGCAGAATATGAGATTGCTCCAAGAGTACCCTTAGGAGCAGATATTTTAAATACAAGGAAATAGTAATCATTATCTGCATCAACATAATTAGATGAACCAGATGGTTTATAAATACCATTTTCATTAGGATACATTGCAGTTGATTTTAATATTTTAAAAGCATTACGATATCCTGATTTAGAAACTCTTTCCATATAATCACTTAATGTTGCATTAGATGATACAGTAATATCTTTTGTTGTGCCGGCATCTTCATCATCAAGCCAATCATCAGTAGGTAATTGACTAATTATACTATCAATAACATTATAGTTTTCAGGGTCATCTGTATTTACATAATAAAATGATCTATCAGAATTATTTCCAACTTTAATTCCTTTTTCTTTTAATATAGTAGATGTTGCTCCACTATTTGTATTTGTTAATGTACCAAAATTATTTGTAGTACTTTCAGTATCAACAGTAATTGTTCTACCATCATATGATTGAGAGTATGCAACACCAAGAAAATCAATATTATAATTTGTATTTGTACATTTTGCATGAATAAAGTCATCAAAAAGAATTGTATCTTTTTCACCACTTGTATCATATGTTATTGTACTTATACAATATGATACATTATATTCTGGAGTTACACCTCTTACTGATGCATGTGCAGCATCAGCTGGTGGAACAAACTCAGCGCCTTTAGTATCAGATGCCCAAGTAAATGCAGAACCATTCCATCTTAAATGAGATTCTGTTGGCGCACTAAATTGAATTTCATTTTGAACTTCTGTATTAAGTTTAATTCTAAATTCAACAAATATCGGATTAATTGAACGAGATAAGTTAGTGTCAGCATAATAGAATATTGCTAAAATATCTACATATGAATCAACTCTTACTTCTAAGTTTTTATTTTCAGCAAAAGGAACATAATAATACTGTCCTGTTTGTGAATCATATTCAATACTTCCTAAGTCATTAGTATGACAAGTACCATTAGCATTTACTGTTAAACTATTTGAATTCTTTATAATAAAAAATGGTTTAATGTCATATTCATCCCCATATTTAAGTGTATATGAAATAACATATTTATTGCTATAAGAAGCAAGATTTAAATAATAAGGAATAGCAACATCGTATGGATTTTCTGTGTTTGCTGCATTCGGTTTTGTACTTGTATAATAAATGAAATTATTTATTTCTTGTGATGTATAATTAATTGCTACATCATTAAAAGCAAGTGAATTTAATACATTATCAGTTTTTGTAATATCAAGATTGAATGATATGTTTGCTTCTGACATCATAATTGCAGTCTCACCAGCCTGTTGATGTGAAACCTGTTTGATACTTATAGATCTTGAATATCTCTTAGGATCAAATTTATCATAATTAATTGTGCCATCAGAATTTATAAAATCATTATATCCATAGTATTCAGAAGCAGTTCCGTTTACAAAAATATTTAATGGGAAAATATAAATATTATTATCTCCTTCAGTCTTTTGTATAAATTCTGCATTGATACTTACTGTTGCAATATTAGCAGGTAATGTATTTATATTTACTAATGTTAACATTCCTTGTGAATTTGATGCAACAGCTGGGAAAATATTTGGTTTGTCACTATCGGAAAATCCTTTATAAAGTACATTATCAACCAATACATTTTGAGGGGCTCTATTTCCACTTAGCATTGGTTGTAAAGTAATTTTACCTAATTTTTTATTTTCATCTAAATTATCTAATTTATAACATACAGGATTTGCCCAGTTATCTGGGAAATCTAAAGGTTCACTACCACTTTGATATGAACCATTTCTCCAGCTAAGAACAAAATTAATAGAAGTAGCAACACTATTTCTTGCATTCCAGTTATTTGTGAAGAAATCAAGTGTAATGACTCTCCATAATAAGTAATTTAATATATCAACAATATCTTCTGATTTTTGAATCTGACCATCAGATGCCCATGTTGGCAAATAAGGAACTCTATCATTTCCTTCTCCAGTAAAATATTCATTATCTATAAGATAATCATAATCAGGGCTTAACCAGTCAACACGGTTATCATCCTTTCCTTTTATTCCTGCATTAAATTCATTAACAGCAGTAGCTACTGCTTCCATATAGTTAGGAGTAAAAGGACTGATGCTAGCACCATTCCATTTTGAAATTTGTTCAGCCCAAGGAATACTGATTTTTTTCCAGTCAATATTTAATGATTCTAAAAGTTTGTATGCTTCAGTTTGATTAATAGTTATTAATCTATCTGGTAGCTGAGCACCAGATGTCCACTTACTTTCATTATATTTAACTTTTCCCATATATTAATATAAAAAATTACTTTATAATCCATGTCATATTTCCAGAATATCTCCAAGGAGATCTATATCTGTTATATGCAGCAGTACTTGATGTACCACTAACTTGATTTGAAATGATAATATTTCTTAAATTCATTTCAAAAGAACAAGCAACATTTGATTGCTCATATATTATTCTAAATCCTTTTTCTGTTAATAATATTGGAACCCATACATAAACATATGTTTCATCAGTAACATTTGGAATAGATAATGATAATTCATGTTTTGTATCATAATATCCCCATCTTGTATCTGATGTATCATTTAATGAAATATCACTTAATGATTCTGATGTTGATATGAATACTGGATATTTATACTTTATTGTACAAATATGCAAGAATGTAAAAGAACTAGCTCCATCTGTAATTATTAAGTTTATAGGATATTCATATTCAATTGAATTTTCCTTATTTAATGCAGTATTTACATTTAAAGGAATATATCTTTTTGTTCCATCAGCATTTACTGTAAATTGTGTACCAATACTGAATATTCCTTGAACATCTGTTGATGTTATACCATTTAAGTCAAAATTTATTAACCATTTTAATGTATTCAATTCAGGGTTCTTAATGTCATACCAAAAATTTATCTTACTTATTGATAAATTATCAAGAGCAGAATATTCATATGTTCCTCCTTGATATAATTTATCTCCATTAGATAAAACAACTTCAACATCATATAGTGTAATCCATGATTTAGCAGTAAGCTTTCCATTTACAAATGATATTGTTGAATTATTTACATTTACTGAAGAATCTTCTATTTCAACACTTACTGGTGTTGTTGGATCTGAACCAGGTTCTTCTTCTCCTGGGTCAATATTTATTGTTTCACCTGATAAAAGTTTTTGAATATTTTCATCTTTTAAAAATTCTTCAAGTGATCTTAATGCGCCTAATGAACTTAAACCATAACCACTTGCAATATGTCTATCACCAACATAAAGAGCATAATCATCATTGTCTGCATTCATTATTACATTTAATGAACCAGAATTTTCTTCAGTTGTCTGACTTATTGCAGCATTACGAGAATCATAAACTTTATAATCTACAAGTTTTGTACGTACATCTGCAGCAGTGTTATTTATTTTGCTCATTATCTAAACATTAAATTAATTTGTAATTGATGCTTCATCAACAAGTAATGTTGTTGAATTTAAAAGACTTCCTGTTGCTGTGTAATCATAGTTAGCAGTAAGTTCTATCATATAATGTTGAGGTTCATTAATAAGTGAATCTCTTAAATCAAAGTATAATCCCTTTGTTATTGACTTAATTGATTCTCCATCAATATAATATTCAAATGTTACAGGAATTGAAACTGACTTACCAACTTCAATTTCAACATAACTATTATATCCACCTTCTGTAAGTATTGAATTTCTACCACTTATATCAGGATATAAAAATGCACCAATAAATGTATTAAGTGCAGGATTTACACCATTTACACTATTGTTTGAAATGAATTCTGATATTGATGATTCACTATCAAGGAATATTTCATTTCCATCTTTATTAAGTCCTGATATATCTTCAAATCTATTTAAATAATTATTTGATAAAGTATTCTCATATAAGAAGAAATCAATTGTCTTATCATTATATAACTTAATTGAACTTTCATCTAAGTTGAATGATGCATGTAATTGGTCAAATACTCCTGCACCTTGATAATCAAGTCCAATCCAAGTAGATTCAACCATTGCTTTAATTTCTCCAGTTTGTCTCTTTCTAAATCCAAGTAATGGTGAATCAAAATCTCTCTTCATATATGTATTGATACTATTGAATGTAAGTTTCTCAACAGTGGTAGTCAATGCTTTATAATCCTGAAGATTTTGAGAATCATTATTATAATAAATATCTCTACCTGTGTAAGGATTATCTTGTCTAAAATAAATCCATTGCCCAAGTGTCTGATATGTTAATATGTTATCAATAAAGATAGGAACTCTTTCATAATGTCTAATATATTGTTCATAGAATTCATTATTTGAAAGAAGTAATGGAATATCAATATTTCCAGGGAATATTGAATAAAGTTTTACATTACTTGTTCCTGTATTCTTAATTACTATGCTCATGTTCTTCTTTACAAATGCATCACTTATATGATCTGAATTGTAAAGATTTATCTTATTCAAATTGTTTCCAAACAATTTTACATTAGTATCATCATAGCAAAGATATACATCAAACTTTCTATTAAATTCAGAATCAAGAATAGTCTTTGTTGTTTCAATATCTGTACTCATACTTGATAATTTATCTTTCAAGGAAATTAAATTATTTTCAGGAGTATTGAAACCTGAATAGATATTCTCTGGCATATGATAGAATGTTATATCATTTGCTGTTAAAGAATTATTTACATGTTCTTGATAACCATCATTTATAAGAGTCTGACTAAACTTTGCAGAAATCAAATCATTATCATTCTGTCCAAGAATTGATGAAAGCTGAACATTATCACTAAATTCAGTTGGAAATACAACTGTCATCTCATCACTCCAAGGAGTATATAAATCAATAAATGGTTGTCCAATGTTATATTTATATCTACATCTAATGACAACATCTTCTCCCTGAACAATAGGAATATCAATTTGATTCCATTTTACGATATTCTGTGTTGAAGAATAATCTACAAACTCAACAGTAAATCCTGAAAGTGTTGAATTAAATGTCAATTGTCTTTGTCTGTCAATATTGTCAAGTTTAATCCAATCGGTAAATATATTTGAATTTATATTTGTTACTGCTGTTGTTTCTTTTGTAGGAGACTTATACTTATATTCACAGTCAAGACCAATGATTTGAATCTTATCACTTATGTTCTTAATATATGTCTCTAATTTAGCAATTTCAGTAATTCCTCTTACACGATATTTTGTATCTTCTCTTGCAATTGTCAAATCATTACTTAATGAATTGATGTTTTCAATAACAGCATTAAGTTGTTTCTGTACAGTTATTTTTTCAGCATAATATTTATTCAACTTACTTTTAAGACTTTCTTGTGTCAATTGAATTTCTTGAGAGAAGTCAGTATTTATTAATGTTGAATAAATATTGTGTATGTTATCTTGTAATGTTGATAACTGAGAATTCAATTCACTTTTTTGTGTATGAAGATTTATTATATCTTCTGAAGTACTATCATCAATAAGGTGTTTGTTAATAGGTAATACTTGTAAAATTCCTTCTTGCATAAATGACTCATTAACCATTGACTGCAATGTTGAATTTTCTCGTATGTCTAATATTATGTCATTTGTAAAATTACTTATCTGAGGATATATGATTTGTGTAAGTCCTAATAAGATATCACCAATGTTTACACAATATTGATTGTAATAATCCATATAGTTCATATGATTTCCTGTAGTATCCTTTATAGGATTACCATAAGAATCATACATCATTATTGAACTTAAATCAACAAGATATGCATCTGAATAAATACTTCTTGTGTTGTTATAAATCAAACCTAAGAATATACAAATATACTGGTCTTCCTCAAGAGGTATATTTACATAATGATATTTATTAAAGTTTGAAACATAATACTTCAATTCCATTTCAGAATTTTCCTCAAATGTCTGTAATGAAATATGACCAAGTGTTTCAGATATTGATATTGTCATCTGCTTAAGATCAACATCATTAACTTTATATATTGCTAATTGATTTCCTAAGCATAATGAATCACCAACCTTTAAAGTATATACAAGTGTTTCATCATCTTGTGAATGATACTGTAATGTATCTTTAATTTGCAATGTATAATTTCCACCATTGTCATTTGAAATAATCTTATCAATTTTAAATGATGAAACATATGCTTCACTTTTTATAGGTAATTGAATTTCAGAATCATATTCATCATAATCAATGCCTTTTGTTAAATTATATAATGCAGCACTATATTCTGAATATGTTTTAATATTTAAGTTCTTAATCTGCTTATAAACATTGTAATCAGAAAATATGATTTTTTTCATAAATACCTTTTCAATGTTATCTGGGAGATTATCAATATCTAATCTTAAAAATGTTTTAGGTGCAACTAAATCTTTTAAGAAATTGTTGTCAGTAATAGATGCATATGTAGTAGAAGCAGAAATCTGAGGAGATACAGGAGCAGTTGAAGTCTTAACAAGTTGCAACTTAGCCATACTGTCTGTTGTAGTAAACCAAGCCTCACCATTTTCTGGAATATTGAATAAATTGTTAAGATTGTTTTGAAGTTCTTCAACCTTACCTTCAAGATAGAACACAGAAGGAATAGTCAAAGTTTTTTCTTCTTCTCCAACATTTACATTTACAGTAACCTGTGAAGCATTAGAAGTCAAACTTTGATTCATTGCTTCTATCATGCTTATTGCATTATTATACAATTTGGTTAATTGTACATAGTATTCTTTTAATGAATTATTTACCATAATATATCACCTATTACTTTATATTATTTCCATCTATATGCATTTCTAGCAAATTCCTCAGCAACCTTATTAGCTATTACAGAATCTAATGAATCTAACTTTTCTTGTAATTCTTGACTTAATTTTTCTAACTGAAGTACTCTTTCAAGTTTTTCATTATTATTTAAATCATTAAGTCTTGAAACAAGTTGTTCAAGTTTAGTTACTCTTGATGAAAGATTTGTAATTTCACTTGTAAGCAATGATTGCTTAGCTAATATCTGCGCATATGTTTGAAATGCTTGTTGATTATCAACTGCTGTAATGTCATTATTCAAATAATTGTTTGAATATGGGAATGGCTTGAATTGTGAAGAAATAGTTAATGACCATGAAGGAGCATATTTACTTTCTTTATCTCTCTTTAATTCAATAAGTTCATCAGCAAACCAAATTCCCATTGGATTGTTTATACTTCTTAATTCTTTATTAGATAAATTAATAGCAGTCTTTATTAATTCATCATTATCATTTACTACATAATTCTTATACTCTAAGTTTTCTTCTAATGTAAATGCTTCATCAACAGAATTGAAATTAGTTAAAGAATATATGTTTGTAATATCAAATAATGGAATAACAACATTAAATCTTAATGCTTGTCTGTCTGTTTCTTCTGTAATTAAATTGTATTCTGAATATATTGCATAAGTATTATCAGCAGTATTATCAACTTTTACATTTAATCCAGCATAATCAGTATTTTCTAATTCAGCAGCTTTCCAATTATATAATACACTTGTTGCTGCAGGATATGTAACATTCTTTTTACTTGTTACATTCATTTTATATGTTTTTAATGAATTACTATTATCATTAAAATATCCTTCAGTAGCATCAATGATACATATAGAATCTGTATAAGTACCCTTATAATCAAATTCTGTTACTTCTCCAATGAAATTGATTTCATATCCTCCAAGATTAGGATTATCTTCAAAATACTTATCTAATGTAACAAAAAGCCAAGCTAATGAATTTACATCTCCTTCAATATCATATTCTGTGGCAACAGTTGAATCATTAAGCTGTTTAGCATAATAATCTCTTAAGAATGCTAATTTGTTTTCATAATATGCAACAAGATAATTCTTTACAAAATTTTCTTTTTCAGTTTCATCCAATAATGCAGGAATATATAAGCATAAGAAACGAGAAGGATAAACCTTCCAGTCTGTAGAAAGAAAGTTTCCTGTTAAAGCTTCAGTAAAGTTACTGAATGTTAAGAAATTACTATCTTGTTTCTTTGTATAAAATAAATTAGTTTTTCTTTGCATATTAAAAATTAAGACATAAATTCTATAATTAAAAATAAAATATCAGAATAAGTTTAAGCAGTTGAATATTACTTTTTAGACTTTCTATATTTAAATATACTTATTTTTTATTAACTTTTAAAATTTATTAGAATGAGTGACATTATTAGACCTTTGGTTGTTCCAGATGTTGAAACAACAGGTCTTAACAAAGAGACAGATTATATTATTCAATTTGCTGCAATTAAAGTAGATAGGCAGACTAGAAATATAATTGATAGTATGAATCTTTATATAAAACCATCAGGTCCATACACTATTACAATTCAAGCATATCTTAAACATCATATTAAACCAGCAGATCTTGAAGATAAACCAACATTTGCTGAAGTAGCGGATAATATCATGGATTTTATTGAAGGATGTGATATTCTTACTTATAATGGAAATAATTTTGATTTACCATTTATTAAGAATGAATTCAAACGTGCTGGTAAGAATATTGATTTCTTGAAATTTAATTGTTATGATGCATTCTTAGAAGAAAAGAGAAGGAATAGTAACAGTCTTGGTAGTACATTTATTAGATATATTGGACATTCAATGGAAGAGGAAGGACTTCAACCTCATGATGCCCTTTCTGATGTAAAAGCAACATATAAGATTTTTGAAGAACAACAGAAGGTTAAGGAATATGGTCCAGAGGTTAGACTTACTGAGGATAATGTTCTTATTATGGCAAATTTCAATGGTAAAGAACAACCAGTATTCAATATTGGAAAATATAAAGAACTTCCAATTTCTTATGTATCTACTGTTGACCAAGGATATTTAAGATGGTGTGTTTCAGAAAGTGCTTCATTTGTTCAATCAACAAAAGATTACATAAGTAAATATATTAAGTAAATTATGAATAATTCACTTGAAAATATTAAATTAATGTATAGATGTCCAGTAGTGGATTGGAAAGACATTAATAAAAAAGAATGTGTAAAAATAAGTGAATCAAATAATGATTCCGTAATGACAGAATTTCGTAGATTTTTAAGTGAAGTTGTAAAGGATGAAGGAATCAATGAACTTGTTAGAGAAACAGATTTAGATAATATTGAATTTTATTAT
>JAFRDD010000022.1 GCA_017404025.1 Clostridia bacterium | reverse complement strand
CAGGTTGCTTACGTGTTACTCACCAGTCCGCCACTAAAGCCATTGTTGTAAGTCAATTTTCAATCCCTTTGAACAAGTTCTCTGTTCATGTCCACATCATTACAACGACTTCCGTTCGACTTGCATGTCTTATGTGCGCCGCCAGCGTTTATCCTGAGCCAGGATCAAACTCTCTTGTTAATGGTATCTATATTTCGTCTTTCGACTTTATATAAATCATTTTGAGTTCTAGCTCATTTAAATTTAATTTTTAAAAAGTAACTATATCTTTCGATATATTACCGTTTGGTTTATTTTCTCTAAAGGATAATTACTGTTTATTTTTCAATGTACTTTTTTGTTTCTAAGTTCACAGAACAATTCGTATTATACTATAATGTTTTTTCTTTGTCAACACTTTTTAAAAATTTTTTTAATTTTTTTTTACCTCAAAAAAAGTAAGTGACTATATTGTATTTTAGCACCAAAAAATCAGTGTGTCAATACTCTATAAGTCACTTTTTATTTTTTTATTTTTATTGTCTATTATAAGTTATTAATATTTCATTAACTATTCCTTGTTCCGAATATTTTATTATTACATTATATTTATTGTAACTAAATTCTCGATTTTCGAACACTTCTTTCGCTGTTCTTATTCCTTCTGAATCATCTTTTCCTTTTTCTACCGATATTTTTACATTAACATTATCTCTATCTTTTGAAATTATTTCAACCTTGTTTGTATTTTCTTTAACTGCATCTAGCAATTCTACTATTTGCGTTGCTGCAATTTCATTTCCTTGATAAAATTCAAACTGAGAATTAAACATTTGCTTGTCTTTTTGTGTTATCCCAACATTTTCTAGTGTTATTTTTTCTTCAGAATCAAATATAGATATTATATCTTCTAAATCCTTTAATTGTATTTTACCATAAATAAAATCTAATTGCTGTCCTCCTTTGTCTTTAATGGCATCAAATATTCTTTTTTTCATTGCTTCATTTACATCATTTATAATTATCTTGTTATTTTCAAAATTGTCATTTTTAGTAATATCGTCAACAAACTCTATATTATCTTCAATATTGAATGTAATTTTATTATTTTCATCATTATAAGATATATTATAATTTTTATGAATATTATTTTCTTGTTTGTTATCTGTTAAACTAATTTCAAATTCATCTATATCTTCAGCTTTCACTTTTTGGAAATAAAATTTATATTCATTTTCATTATTTTCTTTTTTACTAGTCAATGTAATTTCAGTTGAGTCAGCCACAATGTCTGGCTTATTTGTAGAAATCTTGATTGTTTTTGTTGAATTATTTTCAATAAAATCCATCGTACATGTTGTTGTTTTATCGTCTATATAAATTCTTTTTGTTTTCCCATCTTTTGCATAAACAGACATTTTAACTTCTTCTTGTCCTATATTATTGTTTCTTATTTCTTCTATCTCATCATTTATTTTCTTTGCAAATTCTTGTTTATAATCTTTTGGCAATGAATAGAATTCATTAATTTTATTTTGTATTTTATCAATTTTACCTAAAATAATTTCATCTTTTTGTAATTGTTCTAATATTTTTATTTTTAAATTATTATAATCTTCTTTTTTCATTGTTAATGTATAAGTATTTACTTTTATGCTTTCCTTATTAAAAGTAATAAGTGCTCCATTTTGTTTAGAATAATTTGATTTTGAAGTATTTTCTGAAACTATTTTCCTATAAGTATTTATCAATTGCTCTTTTTCACCTTCTGTAAATTTAAATTCTGATAAGTCAAAATCAAATTCTGGTATAGTATCTTTTACATATTTTTTTTGTTCTTCTGTTAAGGTTTCCATATCAAATAACTGTGTTAAGTTTTCATTCTTAACGCACATAAATTGTCTTATGCCAGGTAAATGTATTCCATACATATCGTCATCTTTAGCATACTCTATTTTTCCAATTTTTTCAGAATTTTTATAAAGAGTTATCAATTTGTAATCATATTTATCATTTTCATCTGTTTGGCTATTTACTTTTAACACCAAATCATTAAAACTATTTGAGCTATTTTGTTCATTATTAAAATCTTTTATATAATTTAATTTTATATTTGCTTCTGACTGATATTTTTTATCAGCTAAATTGTCTGTTTGATAAGTATCTATAAATTCACTTGTGTTTTCCAAACCATTTATAAGATATTTTCCGAACAATTCTTCACTTGACTTTAATGCATCTGTTGCAAACGCTACGTACATTAATAGCAAAATTGCAACTAATACAATTCCACTTACTATTGCAGCAAAAATCATTGTTCTTTTTTTCTTTGGCATTATCATATAATCATTCCTCCATTAATTATTATATATAAAATTATATATTTATTTTTTTAGTTTGGCAAGTTTTTTTATTAATTTCTTTGTTTAACCGCTTCATATACCACAATTCCTGTTGAAACGGATGCATTTAATGATGTAACTTTCCCTTTCATCGGAATTTTAACTAAAAAATCACAATTTTTTCTTACTTTATCACTCATTCCATTTCCTTCATTTCCTATTACTATTCCTAAAGGTCCTGTTAAATCCTGATCATAATAATATTTATTTGTATTTATATCTGTTCCGCAAATCCATAATCCTGCCTCTTTTAATTGGTTTATGCTTTCACTTATATTTGTTACTCTGGCTATTTTCATATGTTCGACCGCTCCTGCTGAAACTTTGTTTACTGTACTATTTACTGATGCTGCTCTTCTTTTGGGGATTATTATTCCATGCACTCCCGCTGTTTCTGCAGTTCTTATTATCGAACCTAGGTTGTGTGGATCTTCTATTCCATCTAATATCAAAACAAATGGTTCTTCATTTCTGTTTTTAGCTTCTAATAAAATATCTTCTATTTCACAATATTCAAAAGGAGGTACTATTGCAATTACTCCTTGATAATTTTCAGTTTGAGCTATTTCTTGCATTTGTCTTTTATCTTTTTCTACAACTATTACTCTTTTTTCTTTTGCGATTGCAATTATTTTATTAATTGATCCATGTTTTTCTCCTTTTGTTATAAATATTTTATTTATATCTTTTCCACTTTCTAGTAATTCAAGTACAGAATTTCTTCCTTCAACTTGATCCTCAAAATTTTTTCCTTCTTTCTCATATTTTTTATTAATAATATCCTTTTTCATACTTTCTCCTTTTTCTGTTTTGGGACCTGTCCCTAAAAACCTTATTCATCATCTAATTTTAAAACTGATAAAAATGCTTCTTGAGGTACTTCTACATTACCAATTTCCCTCATCTTCTTTTTACCTCTTTTTTGCTTTTCTAGTAATTTCTTTTTTCTTGTAATATCTCCGCCATAGCATTTTGCCAAAACGTCTTTTCTCATTGCAGAAATTGTTTCCCTTGCTATAATTTGTCCACCAATTACAGCTTGTATTGGTATTGTAAATAATTTTCTTGGTATTACTGTTTTTAATTTTTCTACCATTTTCTTTCCTCTTGTATAGCTACTATCTTTATGAACTATAAATGAAAGTGCATCTACAGGTTCACCATTTATGTGTATATCTAATTTAACCAATTTTGATTCTCTATATTCTTTAAATTCATAATCAAATGATGCATAACCTTTTGTCTTAGATTTTAAATTGTCAAAAAAGTCATATATAATTTCATTTAATGGCATTTCATATATTAATGTTACTCTATTTTCATCAAAGTATTTCATATCTATATAAATTCCTCGTCTATTTTGACATATTTCCATTATATTTCCAACATAATCTTTAGGCGTTAATATACTTGCTGTTACATATGGTTCTTCTATATATGATATTTCTTGTGGTGTTGGCAAATCTGAAGGATTATATATTTCTAAAACTTCTCCTGTTGTTTTATGCACTTTATAAATAACTGATGGTGCTGTTGTTATTAATCCTAAATCAAATTCTCTATCTAATCTTTCTTCTATTATTTCCAAGTGTAATAATCCCAAAAATCCACATCTAAATCCAAACCCTAAGGCTACTGACGTTTCTGTTTCATATTCTAAAGCCGCATCATTTAACTTTAATTTTTCTAGTGCTTCTTTTAATGTTTCATATTGGCTACCATCTATTGGATATAATCCACAATATACCATTGGAGTTACTTTTTTGTATCCTTTTAATGGTTCTTCTGCTGGATTATTTTTTAGTGTTATTGTATCTCCTACATGTATATCTGTTAAACTTTTTATACTTGCTGCAATATATCCAACCTCTCCTGCTTTTATTTCATTTGCTGGCATATATGAACCTGGAACAAAATACCCTACTTCTGTAACAGTAAATTCTTTATTTGTTGCCATTAGCTTAATTTCATCGCCTACTTTAACTTTTCCTTCCATAACCCTTACATAGGCAACCGCTCCTTTATAATTATCATATAAAGAATCAAATATCAAACATTTTGTTTTATTATTTGCACTTCCTTTTGGAGCCGGTAAATCTGTTACTATTCTTTCTAATACTTCTTCCATATTAAGTCCAGATTTTGCAGAAACACATGGTGCATCCATTGCAGGTATTCCAATTATATCTTCAATTTCTTTTTTTACTTCTTCTGGCCTTGCGTTTGGTAAATCTATTTTATTTATAACTGGTAATATTTCTAGATTATTATCTATTGCTAAATAAACATTTGCAAGCGTTTGTGCTTCTACACCTTGACTTGAATCTACAACAAGTATAGCTCCATCACATGCAGCTAAACTTCTTGAAACTTCATAATTAAAATCCACATGCCCAGGAGTATCAATTAAATTAAATACATATTCTTGCCCATCTTTTGCCTTATATATCATCCTTACAGCTTGAGATTTTATTGTTATTCCTCTTTCTTTTTCTATTTCCATATTATCAAGTACTTGACTTTCCATTTCTCTTTTAGAAAGTACTCCTGTCATCTCTATTAGTCTATCTGCTAAAGTTGATTTTCCGTGATCAATATGTGCAATTATACTAAAGTTTCTAATATTTTTTTGTTTATCGTCCATAGTTCCTCCAATTTCTTTATGTCACACATTTTAGCATAAATCAAAAAAAATCTCAATAGTTTTCAAACCCATTATATAAATTATAAACATTTACAAAACCTTGTTTTTGTAATTCCTTTTGCGCTTTTTTACTTCTATATCCACTTTGACAACATACTATTATTTCTTCATTTTTATTTTTGACATATTTATTTATTTTCTTAAGAATTTCATATTCTGGTATCGATACAGTTCCTCTTATATGCCATTCATTATATTCTTGTGGACTTCTTACATCAATAACTAAACATCCATTATTTATTTTTTGTTTCAATTCTTCCATTGTTATATCTTCTTTACTTAATAACCTATTAGCATTTCTTTTCATATATTTTTTTAATCTCACAAACATAATAACATTCACTCCTCAATAATATTATATTAAATTCATTCCCAAAACGTTAATTATGTTAATTTTTATATTTTATGTTTCCACTCCATTACTGTTGAAACCATATGTGGAAACTGTGGATAAGTCTGTGAATAACTAAAAATGGATAACTTTTTTTAAAAAGTTATCCACTTTAGCAAACATCATTTTTGAATATTTATTTATTTTTTATTTTTTTGCAATTAATTATGTGTACCTTTTTTATTAATACTAAAAATACTCTTATAAACATTTTCTTCTAAGTATTTTCTATTTTTTTTATAATCTTTTCTAATAGTTGTAGAGCTAATTGGCACATTTTTCCTCTCTTTATCTACTATTCTATTTTCTATGTTCAAATATTGGGCAACTTTTTCTCCATAAGGCTCACTACTATAAAAATGTGTCACTGGAATTCCTTTTATTAAATCAAATAGATATTCCATTTGGATTTTTACACTTTCTTCATCTAATCCATATTGTTTAGGACTATTATAAGCATAAATAATATTTACACTTGGATATATTTCTTTTATCCATTTTGCTCTTTCTTTAATATCAACATCTATAATATCAGTTTCATAAATAACAATATAAAATTCTTCCATTTCTTCTAATGCTGTTTCTATTAAAAATTGATGTCCTCTATGAAATGGCGCAAATTTTCCTATTGTAAATCCTACTTTTCTCATAATTTTTCACTCCTAATCAACTAACACTGTATATTTTTATCTTCTTATATTTTGCCTTCGAAAAAAGCTCTATCAAATTTTACTGTTGTTGGTCTTCCATGTGGACAAGTATATGGATTATTTAATGTTAGCAAATTTTGTATTAGTTGATCTACTTCTTCTTTTCCTAAATCCATATTTGCCTTTACTGCTGCTTTACATGCAACTGTTGCTATAAATCTTTCTTCTATATCTTTAATAGATGTTCTTTCATTTGTTATCATTTCATCTAAAATGTCTAAAAATATGTTGTTTGTTTTAGATCTATACTCTAAATCTGGAATTCCATTTATTTTTACAGAATTTTGTCCAAATACTTCTATATCAAATCCTGTATCTATAAATAAATTTATATTTTCTTTCACAAATTCCATCTCTTTATGTGATAAATTCACAACCTCTGGAATTAACATCATTTGTGAATTACTTTGAATATGTTTTTTATAATTTTCTTTTATTTGTTCATATAGTACCCTTTCATGTCCTGCATGTTGGTCTATCATATATATTTCATTATCAATTTCTATTAATATATATGTTCTAAATAAAATACCTAAATATTTATATTCTACTTTTCTTGTATTGTCTCTTTTTCTGAGTTCTTTTTCTTCTGATATATCTATTGATTTTGATAATTTTTTTACATCTTTATATTTACTTGTCACAAAATCATACTCATTTTTTATATAATCTTTGTTGTTGTTCTCTTTTTCATTATTACCCAAAAATTCACTATTAAGTAAACTTGATTTTATAGCATTATACCATATACTATATACTTTATCTTCATCTTTAAATCTTACTTCCATTTTTGTTGGATGAACATTTACATCATAATATGATGGTGGCATTTCAATATTTAATACATAAAAACCATATTTTCCAATTCCAACACTTCCTTTAAAAGCTTGGTCGCTACTTGCAGATAGCACTGGATTTTTTATATTTCTTTTATTTAAAAATATAATTTGGCTCTTTCTGTTTTCTTTTGCAATCATTGTATTTCCTATTACACCAGTGATTTTAATGTCACCTTCAGAATAATCAACATTTACTAAATTGTCTTTTATTTCTTTTCCATATATTTGATAAATAATATCTTCTATATTTCCATTACCACTTACAAAAAATACTACTTTTGATTCATTTATTAATTTAAAAGATTTATCTGGATTTGCTAATGCTACTTTTTGCATCCATTCTTTTATAACCTTAAATTCCGATGCATCTTGCTTTAAAAACTTGTATCTGACAGGTTGATTAAAAAATAGATTTTCTACAATCATACTAGTTCCTATAGACGCTCCTACTTCTTCAAAGTCAACTATATCTCCAGCTTTTATTTTTATTTTGTTTCCAAATGTATCTTTTTCTGTTTTAGAAATTATTGTTAGTTCTGAAATTGATGCAATACTTGCAAGTGCTTCTCCTCTAAATCCCATTGTATATGTTTTTTCTAAATCCTCTATTTGCCTTATTTTGCTTGTTGCGTGCCTTTCAAATGCTAATTGTAAATCATCTTTTGCTATCCCTTTTCCATTATCAGTTACTCGTATATATGTTTTTCCACCTTTTTTTATTTCAACTACTATATTTGTTGCACCTGCGTCTAAGCTATTTTCTACTAATTCTTTCACTACATTTGCTGGTCTTTCTATAACTTCTCCTGCTGCAATTTGATTTATTGTTAAATCATCTAATAGTACAATGTTTCCCATTATTTTTTCCTCTTCTACATTTTTTAAAATTAATAACAAAAAATATTTGTTTTCTTGAAATTGTTTACATTATAATAAATCTTTATTTATTTTTCAACATTTTTCTGTAAGAAAAAATAATAAAAACCCCACAGATGAGTGGGGAAACTGAGCATTAATCCGCAAATGAGCCCTTAATGTTAAGTTTTTTTCAATTGGAATTAGGTATGGTATCTAAGTCCATAATGCCTTATTGAATAGGAAAGGATTCCAAAGTCATCGGTCCTTTCTGCCACATAATTAGCGGTCTGCCATGAGCCCTAAGACTCTTCAACTAATGCTTATACAAATATTTTACATAAAATTGCAAATCCTCCTTATTTTTACAAGATATTTTTGCTTTATCAATATTTTTTACACAAAAATAGCAAGCCCATTTGGCTTGCTTAGTTTGGAGCGATTACGAAACAGGTATGCGAAAAATTGGCATAACTTGTTTCAAGCTCTCTTATATAATTCGATTTATTGTATTTACTTTAACATAAAATTTATAAATTTTCAAGTAATTTGGCATAAAAATATTTTACGAAAACTTGTTTCTTTTCTATTGATTTATTATAAAATATATGCTATACTAACTAACATAGGAAATGATGATAAGCAGATGTGGTTTTGCCACCAAATTTTACGAATCTTCGTAGGAGAGGTGGTGATGTTTATGGTTAAAGTGATACTATTTTTTATAATATCCTTAATGTTATCTTTAACATTAAACGTTGCCTTGACAGCAGTTCTGTATAAGAACTGGGTTGATAAGCAACTACATAAATAAAAAAAGAAAATTCACATCTGTACTTTGCTGAGTGTTGATGTGGATTTTCACATTCTATTCGGCAAAACCACGTTTGTGGATTTGTCATTTCCTATATTTATTATACACAGATTATTAAAAAAAGTCAATAATTTTAAAATTCTTAATTATGGCAATTTCGCCCCAATTAAAAATCATGTAATTTTTTAGTAATTCGCAACTTCATAAAGTTGGAGCGGGTAGTGGGAATCGAACCCACGCTACAAGGTCGGAAGCATTGCATTCTGCCACTAAATTATACCCGCATGTAACTATATTATATAATTTTTATAGTCACATTGTCAATTTTTTATTGACTTATTCATTCTATTTTTTATCTTTTAGTAAATCTCTAATTTCTTCTAAAAGTAAAACTTCATCAGATTTTTTTGGTTCTTCAACAACTTCTTCTTTTTTATGTTTTTTAGTAAATTTTGATACTATCTTTACAAATAGGAAAATACATAAAGAAATAATTAAAAAGTCAATGACTTGTTGAATAAATGACCCATACATAACTTTTGCATCAACAATATTTATGCTTAAATTTGTAAAATCAATTCCACCAATTACAATTCCAATAAGTGGCATTAAAATATCATTAACTAATGATGTTACTATTTTTCCAAAAGCTCCACCTACAATAACACCAACTGCTAAATCTACAACATCACCTTTCATAATAAACTCTCTAAATTCTGATGCACCTTTTCCTACCTTTTTGTTAACTTCTTTTAAATCAGGTTTTTTTATTTCTGGCTTTTTTATTTTTCCCATTACTACATCTCCTTTATTTTCGACTATTTTCTTTATTATAATACAGAATTTGAGCTGTTTTGTCAATATTTGAAGCATTTTATTTTAATTCTGATTCAATTTCACTTTTACTTGTTAAACCAATAAATTTCTTTTGTGGCATTCCATTTTCAAAAATAATAATTGTTGGAATTGACATTATTCCATATTTTGACGCAATTTCTGGATTTTCGTCAACATTAACTTTTCCAACTGTTATATTTTCTATTTCTTCTGCAATCTCATCAATAATTGGTGACATCATTTTACAAGGACCACACCAATCTGCATAAAAATCTACTAAAATTTTACCTTTTTCATTTAATACTTCATTATTAAAATTATTATCATTAAATATTTTTACACTCATTTTTTAATTCTCCTTATCAAAATTTCTTATATAATCTACAGCAGATAAACCAGCCATAGCTCCTTCAAAAACAGCTTTACATATTTGAAGCAATCCTCCTGTTGCATTTCCACAAGCATAAATCCCTTTTATGTTTGTTTCCATCTTATCATTCACATTTATATAATCTCCTGATTGCATAATTCCAAGTGTTTTTGCAAAATTTCCAGCACCAGCTTGTCCTATTGCAACAAATATACCGTCGACCTCTATTTTTTCACCATCTTCAAACTCTATTTCTCTTACTGTTTGTTCACCTTTTATTTCTTTTATTTTTTTATCATTTGTTTTAAACTCGGTAAGTGGAGCTTTTAATCCATTTGTTAAAATTGTTATATTTTTTACAATATGTGATAATTCTTTAGCTTCATTTAAAGCATATTTCCCATTTCCTATAACTGCAATATCTTTATTTTTGAAAAAAAATCCATCACATATAGCGCAATAACTTATTCCTTTACCTTCAAACTCTGCAATTCCTTTAATATTAGGACGTATATTTTTATTTCCAGTTGCTATAATTAAAGTTTTTGTTTCTATTTTTTCTTTTTCTGTTCTTATTTCAAATGTATTTCCTAAATTTTGAATTCCAAAAACTTCATCTTTTTTTATTTCAACCCCCAGGTTCTTTGCTTGTTCTATACCATTTATATATAATTCTTTACCATCTATTCCATCTTTAAATCCATAATAATTGTCTATTTTTTCTGTCATTTCTAAATTAGACTTTCCATTATATATTACAAGTACATTTAAATTAGCACGTTTTGCATATAAACTTGCAGATATACCAGCAGGTCCTGCTCCTATTATTACTACATCATACATTTATGAACCTCCTATATGCATTCTTGATTATTTTTATTATATTTATACTAAAATTTTTATTTTTTTGCAAGTATTCTTTTTTAGACAAAAAAAGAAATTGATTTTAAAGCACTATTAATATAGTTTACTTCTTTTTTCAATTTCTTTTTGTTTATTAATAATAATATGATGACAAGTTTGAATTAGCACTAAATATTCCTACACCTAAAATTGCAGTAACTATTCCTACAATAACAGCTAGAACTATTAATATAAGCCAAACGCATAAATATGATCTAGCAAAATTTTTTAAGTTTTGATTTGTTGAACCTCCAAGTGAAAATACTAATATACATATAAAGCCAACTAATGGAATTGAAAATAGTAATTGATATCCAACATATCCCCATGCGGAAATTGGTTTATATTCATCTGAATAACCTGGTGTGTAATTCGTATTTGGTGCATAATTCATATTTGGTGTACTTTGTACATTTTGTGTATATTGCATATTTGGTGCTCCGTTAGTATTATTAAAATTTTGTTCATCCATTTTAATATCCCCTTTCTTATTTAACTATTATTATCATATCTCAAAATAAAAACTTTGTAAATAAAAAACGAAAAAAATAATTTCTTGTATTTCTATATCGAAATTTGACAATTTGGGGGATCTTATTTATTAAATATTTTCTTTAAAAAGTCAACAAATTTTTCAAACCATTTTTTCTCTTCTTTTACAGTCAACTCAACATGTTCGTGTTTTTGTTCTTTTTTATTATTCTCAAATACATTTACATTGTATTTTTTTCTTTTTTCTAGTTCATCTTTTTCAATCTCTTCTTTTTCTTTTCGCAAAATCTCAAATTTTTCTTCTTCACTTGCTAAATAATCTCTATATACAACTGCTAATAAGCTTTTTGTCTCTTCTAGCATTTCTTGATTTTCAAAATCTTCTATATGTTCTACTTTATATGAATAATTTTTATCCATATTATTTTTTATTTGTTCTAAAAAACTATTAGGTATTTTATTTTGCTCTTTTTCTGGAAGCTTTTTTATTATTTCATACAATTCCTTATATGATTTTAATCCTTTTGGCTTTTCTTCTTTTATGATATTAATTGCATAAGGTAATTGATTTTCATTTTTTTCTAATATATAGTCAAAACTAACTATATCTCCTTCTTTTAATTCTTGATTATTTAATATATTATTTTTATGATAAAAATATGTTAATTCATCATATCCTAATATGTATCCCATTTCATTTAAATTATCTATTTTTGATATTTTTCCTATCATTGTATAATATCTCCTTCTTTAGTTTTTTCTTCATCTTTGATATACTGTCTAACAACTTCCCTTAATTCGTTGTTTTTTATTTGATTTAGTAATCCTTCTACATCAGAATCTTTTTCTCCACCACCCATTACTGCAAAATCTTTTAGTATATCTTTTATTTCATCAATTGTAAATTTCTCCATATCAATTATCACTTCTTTCTATGCATGAAACAACTATTATATCAATTATACCATTAATACTTATTACATAATATTACAAAAATATTATTTTTTTATGTCATTTAAATTACAAAAAAGATAGGTTAATCTTTTGCAATTGTTAAGATTCCTATCTTTTTTGGATTTGCTTGTGATAACATTTTACTACACTCATTTACAGTACTTCCAGTTGTAAAAATATCATCAAAAAGTAATAGTTTTTTGCCTTCTATCAATTCTTTATTTTGTAATTTATATACTCCTTCAATATTTTTAAAGCGCTCTTCTTTATTAAGTTTACTTTGTTCTATTATATTTTGAGTTTTATATAAACAATTATTTATTAGTTTAATGTTTAAATTTTTGCTTAGTTCTTTTGCAATTAAAAAACTTTGGTTATAGCCTCTTGTTTTTAATCTTTTTTTGCTTATTGGAACTGGAATAATTACATTATATTCTTTTATTACTTTACAAAAGTTTTCATTTTGAACAATATAATTTGAAAAAGTTTTATATAAATATGTTTTTTCATTAAACTTATAATCTAATATCTTTTTTCTAATTATTCCTTCATAGCTAAAAATATATAAATGTTCATCAAAATTAAAGTCAATGTTTTCACTATAATCCTGCACTTCAAATGCACATTGCTTATTTAATAGTATTTCACACTTTTTACATAATGAATTTGTATTAAGTTTTCCACATATTCCGCATACTTGTGGAAATATTAAGTCTAAAACTTTGTTTATTATATGTTATTCCTCCATTTTTTGTAATTTATATTTTAATCCAGTATTTCTCTTTTTTATATCAACATTATTACACATAAATTTTAACGTATTTTCACTTCCAATTACAATTAATAATTTTCTTGCTCTTGTAATTCCTGTATATAATAAATTTCTTGTAAGTAACATTGGAGCTGTTTGAGGAACCGCCATTATCACAACATCAAACTCACTTCCGTTGTGCTTTATGTATTGTTACTGCATAACTATGTTCTAATTGATCTAATTCAGAAAATTCATACCATGCTGTTTTCTCATCATCAAATTTTACTTCAACATTTTTTTCAATATTGCTAATTTTTACAACTGTTCCCATTTCGCCATTAAACACTCCGCTTCCAACTTCTTTTTCTTCTTTATATTTTTCCCAATAAATATCATAATTATTTTTTACCTGCATAACCCTATCACCTGGTCTAAATATTGCCATTCCTGTTTTTCTTTCTGGTAGATCTTCTATATTAGGATTTAAAACTTCTTGAAGTGCTTTGTTTAATTCCCTTGTTCCTAAACTTCCCTTTTTGGTTGGTGTTAAAACTTGTATATTTTCAAAAAAATCATAATTTCCAAATTTTTGTAATCTTCCTGTACATAAAGAAATTATCTGCTGCAATATCTTTTCTTGTGAATGTTCATTAATAAAGAAAAAATCTTCATTTGTATTTTCATATTCCTCATCTTTTTTATTTAAAAACATTTCTCCATTATTTACTCTATGTGCATTTAATATTATCTTACTTTTAGCAGCTTGTCTAAAAATTTTATCCAAATGCACTGTAGGTATTGCATTTGATTCAATTAAATCTTTTAAAACTGTTCCCGGCCCTACAGATGGTAATTGGTCTTGGTCACCAACTAGTATAAGTTTTGTCCCTCTATAAATACATTTTAATAAATAATTCATTAAAAACATATCAACCATGGAAAGCTCATCTACAATTATTACATCAGCATCAATTGGTGCTCCTTCATAATCGTTTTTAGAATTAAATAAACTGTCTTCATTTATTTTTCCTATTTCTAAAACTCTATGTAATGTCGCCGCTTCTCTTCCAGTTGTTTCTGTCATCTTTTTTGCAGCTCGTCCAGTTGGAGCACATAAAACAACCTTATTTTTCTTATCTTCAAAAATATCTATTATACTTTTTATAATAGTGGTTTTTCCTGTACCTGGTCCTCCTGTAATAATTGTAACATTGTTTTCATTTATAACTTCAATTGCTTCTTTCTGTTTTTCAGATAATTCTATATCTGAATTTAATTCTACTTTTTTTAGCTCAACCTTTATATTCCTTACTTTTTTAGTGTTTCTTGAATTTATTAGTTTTATTAGGTTATTTGAAATACTTTCTTCTGCCATATAAAAACTCTTTAAATATACCCATTCTTCATCTTCTCTTTTTTCAATAATAATCTCATCATCTACTTTTAAGTTTATAAAATTGTTTTCTAATAATTCTTCATTAACATTCAAAATTGTTTTTGCAAATTCAATTAAATTATTCTTCAATACGCAACAATGTCCATTATTACTTGCAACTATTAATCCATATTTTATTCCAGTTTTTATTCTTTTTTCATTTTCATAGTTAATTCCTAAATCAATTGCCATTTTGTCTATTTGCCTAAAATCCACACCTCTGGTTATATCCATTAATAAATATGGATTTGACTCTATTTCTTCAATTGCCCTTGTTCCGAATAAATCATATACCTTTTTTGCATATTCTGCACCTATTCCAAATCTATCTAAAAAACCAACTATTTGCCATACTTCCCAATTTTCAATAAAGCTTTCTGACATTTCTTTTGCTTTTTTTAAAGAAATTCCTTTAATACTGGACAATTTTTCATAATCAAATTTGAATACACTTATTGTTTCTTCACCAAATTTTTTAATTATTTTTTTAGCAGTTGCTTCTCCAATTCCTTTTATATTTCCACTAGCTAAATATTTTTCTAAAGCTTCTAAAGTTTCTGGCATTAATTTTTCAAATGTTTCTACTTTAAATTGTCTTCCATAATCTTTATGTTCTACAAAATTACCTATTAATTTTAAGCAATCACCAGAATTAACAAAAGGTAAATATCCTACTATTGTAGTTAATTCATCTTCAGTTTCAAATGTTGCAATTAAATAACTATTTACTTCATTTTTATAAATTATATCTGCTACTTCTCCTTGAATCTCCAATATATTTTAGCCTCTTTCTATTAATATTTTTTCTAGTTTATCATAAATACTACTCAATTTCAACATTCATCTATATTATCAAGTATATTTTTACATTCCTTCCAATTAGTAACTTTTATACAATCATAATCATCAGATAATTTTTTTGCTATTTCTACAGTTTTGTCTTTAGAATTTAAATCAGCAACTATTATATTTTTTATATAATCTTCTTTTCCATATGTAATTTTAAATAAACTTGAGCGCAAAAAACCTTCTATATTGTCTTCTTGATTTTTAGTAGCTACTATTAAAAATATTCCATCAGATTTCCACTTTGTATATATTGCTATATTTATAATGTTTTTTATTATTTCAATTAATCCATATATTGCTAATGTCCAAAAGGCTATATTTAATATAAAATCTAACATCTTTTTGCCTCCTAGACTAATATATGTTTTTTTTTACAATCTGTTACTTTATGTTTTTAAATACATCATTTTATCATCTATTTTTGAAATCATTTTTGCACATTCTATTAGTTCTTTTGATGTTTTTTTAGATGGCTTATCTTTTGTTTTATATTTTGCCTTATGTTCTATACTTGCCCAGAAATCCATCGCTATCGTTCTTATTTGGATTTCTACTTTAACATATATCAATTTTTGTGATAAATTTATTGGAATTTCTACTATTAAGTGATAACTCATATATCCACTTTTTTTAGGATTTGTAACATAGTCTTTTTCTTTTAGAATATGTATTCCCGGAACTCCAGAAATTAAATTTCTTATTGTGTATATATCATTTTTTAATGGTACTATTACTCTTACTCCCGCTATATCATTTATATTTTGTATCATTTTTTCATATGTTAATTCGCAATTTTTATCTTGCATTTTTTTTATTATACTATGTGGTTTTTTTATTCTTGTTTTTAAATGATCTATTAATTCATAATTATAAAATACTAAAAATTCATCTTTTAATATTTCTAATTTTGTTGTTAACTCTTTTATTGCGACTGAATATATAAACATTAATTTTTCAAATGTTTTTTCTTCTACTTTTATTGGTTCATTTGTAGCTAATATATTTTCTATTTTTATTAGATTTTCTTCCATATATTTCATCTCCTATGTATATTTTATTCTTTTGTATATAAATATATTATTCTAGTTTTGTTTCTAAAATATTTTTTAATTGTGTTTTTTGTGTGAATTAAACTTGCCAAGGGGACGGTTCTCTTGGCAACTTCTAATAAAAAAACAAAAAAAGTTGCCAAGAGAACCGTCCCCTTGGCAAGTTTTTATTCTAAATCTAATTTTATATGTACATCTTTTAATTGCTCTTCTGTTACTTTTGAAGGTGCTCTCATAAGTAAATCTCTTGCTTTCTTATTCTTAGGAAATGCAATTACTTCTCTTATATTTTGAGAATCTGCAAGTAACATTATCATTCTATCAATTCCAGGTGCTGCACCAGCATGTGGAGGTGTACCATATTGGAATGCATTATATAGCGCTCCAAATCTATTTTTTACATCATCTTCTTTATATCCTGCTATTTCAAATGCTTTTATCATTATTTCTGGATCATGGTTTCTTACAGCTCCTGATGCCATTTCTAATCCATTTATTACTAAGTCAAATTGATATGCAAGTATGTCTAATGGGTCTTTATTTAGTAAACTTTCCATTCCACCTTGTGGCATTGAAAATGGATTATGTCCAAAATCAATTTTTCCTTCATCTGATAATTCGTACATTGGAAAATCTACTATAAAGCAGAATTTAAATACATTCTTTTCTAATAAATCTAATCTTTTTCCAAGTTCTATTCTAACTAAACCTGCAATCTTTTGAGCTTTTTTAAATTCATCTGCTATGAAGAATATAGCAGAATTTTTATCTACAGAAAAATCTTTTTCAAGTTTTTCTTTAATATCATCAGTAATGAATTTAGCAATTCCACCTTGAACTGTTCCATCTTGTTCAAATTTTGTCCAAGCTAAACCTTTTGCTCCAACTTCGTCTGATGTAGCAAATTCTCCCATTTTGTCGAAGAATTTTCTACCTTGTTCTGCTCCTTTTGGAACTACTATAGCTTTTATTGTTTTATCTTTAAATGCATTAAATTCTGAATTTTTGAATACTTCTGTTACATCTTGAATTATTAAAGGATTTCTTAAATCCGGTTTATCTATTCCGTATTTTTCCATCGCTTCTCTATATGGAATTCTTATAAATGGTCCTTTATCCACTTTATAATCTGTAAATTTTTCATATACATAAGGAATAACATTTTCAATTACTTTAAATACATCTTCTTGTGTTGCAAAACTCATTTCAAAATCTAATTGGTAAAACTCTCCTGGCGCTCTATCTGCTCTTGGATCTTCATCTCTAAAACATGGTGCTATTTGGAAATATTTATTAAATCCAGAAACCATTAACAATTGTTTAAATTGTTGTGGAGCCTGTGGAAGTGCATAAAATTCCCCAGGATTTAATCTACTTGGCACTAAATAATCTCTTGCACCTTCTGGTGATGAATTTGCCAAAATTGGAGTTTGAATTTCTGTAAATCCTAATTCATCCATTCTATCTCTTAAAGCTTTTAATACTTTAGAACGAAGTAATATATTTTTATGTATTTTATCATTTCTTAAATCTAAAAATCTATATTCTAATCTTAAATCTTCTCTTACTTCTTGATCTGTATTAACTTCAAATGGAAGTACATTTTTACATTTTCCAAGTACTTCTAATTTATTTGCTATAACTTCTATCTCTCCTGTTTCCATTTTAGGATTTTTGTTACTTCTTTCCACAACTTTTCCATTTATGTGAATACAACTTTCTGTATTAAATTCTTTTGCTTGTTCTTGCAATTTTTCATCATTTATAACTATTTGTGTTATTCCAAATTCATCTCTTAAATCAATAAAAATCATTCCACCTAAATTTCTTATTTTTTGAATCCATCCTGCAAGTTCTACTTCTTCACCTACATTTTTTATATTTAATTCTCCGCATGTGTTTGTTCTATACATTTTCATTCCTCCGTTTTTTTATCTTGCTATATTTTACTACTTTTTTTTAGATTTTTCAATACTTACACACAATAAAGAAGCTAATATATAACTTAGCTTCTTACTCTCCTAATCCAAAGCTCACACCAAGAGCACTATTTATTTGATTTAATGTTTTAACATCATTAATATGACCTATTTTTTCTTTTAATCTGCTCTTATCAATTGTTCTTATTTGTTCTGTAAGTACTACTGAATTATTTTTCAAGCCACATGTTGATGAATCAATTTCTATATGAGTTGGTAATCTTGTTTTATTTTGTTGAGATGTAATCGCAGCAGCAATTACTGTTGGACTATATTTATTTCCTAAATCATTTTGAATAATTAGTACTGGTCTTATTCCCCCTTGCTCTGAGCCAACTACTGGACTTAAATCTGCATAAAACATGTCGCCTCTTTTTACTACCATTTTCTTCACTCCTACTATTAGTATTTTTCAAGCTTATATTTTTTCTTTTAAATATTAGTTGAAGTAAAGAATTTTCAGTTTACATATTTAATTTTATATCTTTACCTCTTTATATAATATGTAAACTGTTGTATTTTTGTTATTATCCTTAATTTCTAATTTAACTGGCTTTCCTGTATTAATATCTACATATAATGTTTTATATTTTCTGTATTTATTTTTCGTGCACTCTGTTTTCATTTTTACAATATTGTTATCTTTTTCTATATTAGATTTTTCGTTTTCTTTATAATCTCTAATAAAACACTCTAAATCTAAATCATTTTCTGCTATATAATTATAATTTTCATAAATATTACTTAAACTTAAATTGGAATTTTCTAAAGTTACTTTATTTCCTTCTTTTATTATTTTAACTCCTTTAATATTTGTTGGTTCAATTATCTCCTGTACAATTTGATTATCATTTATGTATTTCTGATTTACAATATATTTTGTTTTGTTTTTATTACTATTTATTTCTATCTCTGCAATTAAATCATAAGAACTAATATTTAAAATATAATCTACTATTTCTTGATTAGTACTATTATTTCCAATTTTTAAATTTTTACTCAAATTATTTTTAGGAATTGTCCAAATAATTATTCCTAATATCCCAACAATACAAATACATACAAACACAATAAGATTTTTTTTATTCATCATAATCCTCCATTTTCTGTTTTTGGTATTTTGGGGACGCGTTCAAAAAAAATTTTCAAAAAGGACCGTCCCTCTTGAAAATTTTATTCTATAAACTTTTAAAATATTCTTCTATCTTTATTAATAATTCTTCTTTACTTTCTATTGTATTTATACTATTTCTAAATTCACTTGAATTTTTCATATTTTTTGTATACCATGCAACATGTTTTCTCATTTCATGTATTCCTGTAATCTCTCCTTTTTCTTCTACAAGTAAGTTTATGTGTTTTTTTATAATTCTTAATTTTTCTAGATTCGTAATTGCTGGTAATTTTTCTCCTGTTTCTAAAAAATATTGTATTCTTTCAAAAATCCACGGATTTCCAAATGCTCCACGCCCTATCATTATTCCATCTACTCCTGTATACTCAAACATTTCTAAAGCCGTTTTTTCATCTACAATATCTCCATTTCCTATTACAGGAATTTTTACTGTTTCTTTTACTTTCTTTATTATTTCTAAATCTGATTTTCCACTATAAAAATCAGTTCTTGTTCTTCCATGAATTGTTATGGCTGACACTCCTGTATCTTCTGCTATTTTAGCAATCTGAGTTGCAACAATATTATTATGATCCCAGCCTGTTCTGAATTTTAATGTGACTGGCTTGATAGAATTTTTTACTACAGCCTCAATTATTTCTTTTGCCTTATTTAAATCTAATAATAATTTGCTTCCATCTCCATTTTTTACTACTTTAGGTGCTGGGCATCCCATATTTATATCTACTATATCTGCTAATTCACTTAAGATTTTAGCACTATACCCCATTGTTTCAGCATCACTTCCAAATATTTGCATACTTATTGGCCTTTTTTCTCCTTCAGTATTTAATAATTTTTTCGTTTTTTCATCGTTATAAAATATAGCTTTACTGCTAGCCATTTCAGTACATACAAGCCCTGGATTAAATTCTTCACATATAACTCTAAAAGGCAGGTCTGTTACACCTGCCATTGGAGCTAAAATTAAATTATTTTTTAATTCTACATTTCCTATTTTTAATTTTTTTAAATACATATTTTTCTCTTTCTATTTTACAAATATTGTTTTTTGTCTTTTTCCACTAATATTTAATAATAATCCTATACAGATAAAACTTGTTATTAATGAACTTCCTCCATAACTTATAAATAAAAGTGGAACACCTGTTATAGGTAATAATCCCATAACCATTCCTACATTTTCCATTAGATGAAATAAAAATATACCAGCTATTCCGTGAGGCAATTAAAGCTCCTTTATCGTCTTTTGCAGTTTTTGCAATATACAATGATTTATTTATTAAAAATACATATAACACTATAATACTTGCAGCAACAACAAATCCCATTTCTTCCCCTATTACTGCATATATAAAGTCTGTTGTTTTGGGATACAAAAATCCTAATTGAGTCTGATTTCCTTTTAAATATCCCATTCCACTTAGTTGCCCAGAGCCTATCGCAAGCTTTGATTGAATAATATTATATCCTGCTCCTCGAGGATCTGATTCTGGATTTAAAAATATATCTATCCTTTTTTTGGCATGTTCCGGCAAAACAAAATTATACATTAATGGCACTGCTATAACAGTTGTTATAATTGCTATTATTATATATTTTTTATCAATTCCACTTGTAAATAGCATTAATATTAGAGCAACAATATAAGCTACCGCTGTACCATAATCTGGCTCTTTTATTATTAATAATAAAGGTAAAAGTATTACTGAAAAAATTATTAGTAATTTTAAAACTTTGTTTATATTCTCTTTTTCTTTCTCTTGAATCTTCGATATTGTAAAACTTAAAAACAAAATAACTGCAACTTTGGCAAACTCACCTGGCTGAAATGAAAATGCACCAATGTTAAACCAACTAGTAGCACCATTTATAGGAGTTGTAAAAAGTACTGCTCCTAGCAAAATAATAAAAACACCATATATTATTGGAGAAATTTTTACCAAAATTTCATAATCTATGCACATCACTATTATCATCGTAACTAAACTTATACTTATCCATACTAATTGTTTTATAAATTCATCTTGTGAGCTTTCCATAGTAGCTGAAAATAAAGCAATTTCTCCTATTATACATAAAATGAGAGCTACTATTAATATCCCCCATTCCATATTTTTTAGTTCTCTTTTTCTCATTTAATCACTCTTTTTCTTTTTTGTTTTCTATTTCAACTTCCTTTTCTTCTTTTTTTTCTTCTATTTTATTATCAGTTTCTTCATTAATGTTTTCTTCTTCTTTTTTGTCTTTATTATTTTCGCTATCCTCATCTCTTTTTTTGGTACTTTTTTTCTTTGTTTCCTCTTTTTTTGATTTTGTTTTGGATTTTGAAGATTTATCACTTTCTGGGTTTATTTCTTCTTTTTCTTTTTTATCATTTTCAATAAGGACCGTCCCTCTTGAAAATTTTTCGTTTGCATCTTTTCTTGCTTCATTTTTTATATTCATAATTGGAATATTTGCATATAGCGCTGGAGCACCGTTTGTTCCATCTTCATTTGCTTGATTTGTTAATCTAACATCTATTGCTTCTTCATCTACTTCAATGTATTTTTTTATAACTTCTATTATTTCTTGTTTCATAAGTTCTAAAAAGTCAGCAGATACATTTGCTCTATCTTGCATTAAAACCAAATGCAATCTTTCTTTTGCTGTACTTTTTGACTTTGAATTTGACATTTGTTTTTCTTCTTTGTTCTTTGCCTTTTTAAAGAAATTTATTATGTTCTCGAACATTATTTATTTACCCTCCGAATTTATTATTTTTTGAATAATCTTTTTATTTTCGCCCAAAGACCTTTTTCTCTACCTGGTATTGTAACTTCTATTTTTTCCCCTAAAACTCTTTTAGCTATTTCTATATATGCTTTTCCTGATGGAGCTTTTCTATTTTGTATAACTGGCTCACCTTTATTAGTTTGCGTTATTATATATTCATCATCTGGTACAACTCCTATTAAATCTATTGATAATAAATCTACTATATCATCAACATCCATCATTTCGCCTTTTCTTACCATATTAGGTCTTATTCTATTAATAACTAATTCTGGATTTTTTATTTCTGATGATTCTAATAATCCTATAATTCTATCAGCATCTCTTATTGAAGAAATTTCAGCTGTAGTAACAACAATAGCTCTATTAGCTCCAGCAATAGCGTTTTTAAAACCTTGTTCTATTCCAGCTGGGCAATCTATTAGTATGTAATCAAATTCTTTTTTTAAGTTTTCAGTTAATTCTTTCATTTGTTCTTCATTAACAGCACTTTTGTCTCTTGTTTGAGCAGCAGGTAGTAAGTATAATTCTTTAAATCTTTTATCTTTGATTAAAGCTTGTCTTAATTTACATTTTTCTTCAACTACATCAACTATGTCATATACAATTCTATTTTCAAGTCCCATAACAACATCTAAATTTCTTAAACCTATATCTGTATCTACCAAAACAACTTTTTTCCCTTCTAAAGCTAAGCTTGACCCTAAATTTGCAGTTGTTGTTGTTTTTCCTACTCCACCTTTACCTGATGTTATAACAATTACTTCTCCCATAATTCTCCTCCTTAGGATATTAAAAAACTTCTCTTTTTTAACATTACTATGATATAACGAAACCCCAAAAATGTCAATGAGTTTTGCAAGAAAATTACAGAAATATTACAAAAATGTTTCAATTTTGTGTCAAATTTTTATAAATCCTACATTTTATTTTATAGTATCTGTTTTCATTTAAAACAAGAAACCATATATATATTACAATTAATAGTATTGCTATGTTTTTATAGTAATATATTGCTATACTTGCTATTGCCGTAAGACAAATAGTAATTATAATTGATACATCATTCATTACTTTTTCTGATTTTATTTTTCCTATAAATATATGTAAAATGCTTTTTAGAATCCTTCCTCCGTCTAATGGATATATTGGTACTAAATTAAAAATAGCAATTATTATATTAGCATATATAATATTATCTATATGTTTAATATCAATTTTTAATAAATTTACAATAGCTATTACTATTATATTAGTTAATGGTCCTGCACTAGCAATTAAAATTTTTTTTATTTCCACTAAATTTGCATTTTTGACTTTTTTATTATAATCATTTGGATTGATTTTAAAAATCATTGATAGTCCAAAAGGATTTAATTTTATTTCTTTAGGCTTTTCCTTTAAAATAATTCCAACTACTAAATGTCCTAATTCATGAATAATTGCAAATAACATTATCATTAAATATATATTTAATTGATTTGTAAAATAAAATACTATTAATAATCCAAAAATTTTCAAATCTATTTTTAAACTCAATTTAATCTCCTATAATTCTAAAATTTTCTCTGGGTCGACTGTTCTTTCAAAAATTCTAATTTCAAAATGAAGATGCGGTCCTGTTGAATTTCCTGTACTTCCAACCTCTGCTATTTCTTGTCCTTGAACAATTTTATCCCCTTCTTTTACATATATTATATTACAATGTGCATAAATTATTGTTACTTCTCCAATTCGTATTTTTACATGCTTTCCATAATCCCCTTTTTCTGATACTAATAAAACCTCTCCATCTGTTGCAGATTTAATTTTAGTTCCAAGATTTGCAGAAATATCTGTTCCTGTATGATTTTTGGGTACAGAAGCTGTTGTGGGATTTCTTAATCCATATTTTGAACTAATTTCTCCTTCTACTGGTTTTATAAATGTACATGTATTTTTTATATTTTCAATATCCTGTTCTTCTTGTGTTAATTCTTTAACCTCTTCTGCTCCACCTATTGCATCTTCTTTGGACGTTATTTCTTCGTCTTGTGTTATATTTTTTTCTTCTTCACTATTTGTATTTTTTTCTTCTTCATTATTTTGCATTTTTACTTGCTTTAACCATAAATTTGCAGAATTAAAAATTTCTCCAAAATTAATATCGTAGGAAAGTACTTCTTTTACTTTATTCATACAATCATTTGAAAAAACGTAATTTCCCATTTGTATTGCTTGCAATATTAAATAAATGCATAAACTTATTATTATTTGTATAATAGTTTTTTTCAATAGTTTTATATCTTTTTTATCGTTTATATTTACTGTTGCCAAATTAGTTGACCTATGTTCATGGCGCTTAGCATATATTTCTTCTGCTCTTCTTATTTTTTCTTCTACCGATATACTTCTTTCCATCCTTCCACCTCTAATTAATATTTCTTTTAATCTATATGCTTGACCAAATTAATTTATGTTAAAAAAAAATTGCCTTCCGGCAATTCTAATTAATTAATAATCCAATAAATTCTATTATTGCAATTCCTGTAATCACAATATTATATTTCTTTAAATTTGTATATTTTTTATCTTTTTTTTCAGTGTTTTTTTCATCATTTTTCTCTATATTAGCAACATAACTATTTACAAGCATCTCTGCTTCTTTCAAAATATATTCTTTGTCTTTTGATATTTTCTCAGTATTATTAGTAGCTTTTGGTCTATCTATCTTTTCTAATTTTTTTACTTTTTTACTTGATTTCAATATTACAATTGCTTCTTCAACTATATTTGATGGCAAATCTCTTAGAATAACCATATTTTTCATATTACTATTTTCCATAATTTCCTCCTAAAATATGTATTTGTTATATTTTTCCCAATATTTTTATGGTTATTCAAAATTATAAAATTAACTCTCACACCTTTTGTATGAGAGTTCATATAAAACTTTATTATGCTTGTTTTGTTTGTGGACCTATATATTCGCTTGATCCAAAAGCTAATACTAATTGGAAAATTGGTCCAAGTAATATTAATCCAATTATAAATCCAGTTTCTTTTCCAAATGCTTGTCCTAATTTAATCATTTGATAAATTGACATTGCAAAAACTGCAATTCCTCCAACAACTGGTATTATTGATGCTAAATATACTAAAATGAATAAAGGATTTATTCCAATAATTTTATATAATGTAATTAAATTATATATTGGAATTATTGATTTCCATCCAGCTTCACCAGCTTTAGTAAATATTTTCCATTGTGCAACTATCATTAATACTGCAACAATGATCATTGGTATCATCATTGCTGAAAGTGCACCAAAAATAGCACCCATATCTCCTAAGTCACTTACTGAAGTTGTTGTTGTATAATATGAACTTCCCATTATATTTTTCCCCCCTTCTTTTCATTATAATTTAGTTATACCATAACAAAAAAATTTTTTCAACAATATTTTTCATTTTTTGTAATAAAATAACTCATATACATATTTGTATATGAGTTATTTTAAATTATTTTTTATATTGAGGTCCTATGTATTGAGCTTTTCCAAATCCTAATACTGGATACATTATATATGGGAAAAATGCTAATAATACACCTGTTCCTGCTGATTTGCCAAATGATTTTGCAAGATTAATATCTTTCCAAATTAAAAATGCTAATGTTCCTATCCATCCAATCCATGGAATAAATGAACAATAATTTAAGAACCAAAAATATATTGGCATTCCAGCCATTTCCATCTCTGCAATTACATTATAAACTGGAATTAAAGCTATATAACCATCTTTTCCAGCTTTTTTATATAATTTCCATTGTCCAATTATTGTAACTACACCTGCGCCAATTGCAAAGATAGCAAAGATTATTAAGAAAATCCACATTCCTATAGCTAATCCTCCAACTAAAGCTCCAGCTGCGTCATCTGATGCTGTATAGCTAGAACTATATGGTGAACTATAGCTATTAGTATAATATGATGATTTTGCAATTTGTGATATAACATCCATTCTAATACACCTCCTTTATTTTTATTTTATTATAAATTAATATAATACCAAATAAAATTTTATGCTTTCTTTCCTTTATATGTTGGTCCTTGATACTCTGCCTTTCCAAATCCTAGTATTGGATACATTACAAATGGGAAAAATGCTAATAATACTCCCATAGCTGTACTCTTTCCAAATGATTGTGCAACTAATATACTCTTCCAAATATCAAATACTATAACTCCAGCAGATGCCAAAAATGTCAATCCAAAGCTAAGTATCCACCCTACAAATGGAATTACACTTAGTGCACCAGCTATCATGCTTAATACATATGTGTAATTTAAAAACCAAAAGAATAATGGCATACCAGTTATATTCATTTCTGTAATATCATTATAAATTGGTATTAATGCTATATATCCATCTTTTCCCGCTTTTTTTAGTAATTTCCATTTTCCAACTATTTCTAAAGCTTTAACTATTACTACTAATATTAGTATAAAAATTAAAAAAATTATTAATCCTACACCTATGCTAGCTAATGCTGCTGCTAATCCATCATAATCTGCAGATGATAAATTACTACTATATGTTGATTTACTATAGCTAGGTGTATATGTAGATGTTTTTGCAATTTGTGTTAATAATTCCATTATTTTTCCTCCTTTACCTATATATATATATTTTATGATAATTTTCCAAAAAAATCAATACAATTCTTTACATTTTTAGGCAAAATCAGTCATTTAGGACTAAAATACGCTATTTTTCGCTATATTTTATAAAAATATGCTATTATTCCATTATATATTCCCCATGCTAATTTGTTTTGATATTCATCGTCTAATAATTGTTTTTCTTCTTCAGGATTAGACAAAAATCCACATTCAACAATAGACAACGGAATCTCTACATGTTTTACAATATATATGTTTTCTATTTTCATTGCTAATCTTTTATTATTCTTATCTATACTATTTTGTAAATTATTTTGTATTTCTTTTGCTAATTTTTCACTTTTTTCATTTCCCTCTTTAAAAAAACACTGCCATCCACTATATTGTGGTTGAGGTATTTTATTTAAATGAATTGAAACAAAAATGTCTGCTTCAGATTCATTACCAATTTTTACTCTATTATGAATATCTGATATCTTTTTCTGTCTTAATGTTTTACTATCCATATCGTAAATTGCTTTTTCGTCAGATCGTGTGAGTATAACCGTACATCCACTTTGTTCTAATAAATTTTGAACTTTTAAAGCTATTTTCAAATTAATTTGAGCCTCTGTAATTCCATTTGAACTTTGTGCTCCTTCATCTGGCGTACCATGCCCTGCATCTAAAATAACAGTTTTACCAGACACAGGTAATGTTACTGTTTCTTTCATTTTTTTATCATCTTTTGATTTTACCATCATGATGCTAAATACTGAAATACATAAAGTCAATAATATCAAACTTATTCTTTTTCTACTTAATATAAACATAAAAAACTCCTAATATTTAATTTATTACAATATATTAAGAGTTTTTTAGTTTATTCCAATTTTTATTTTTTTCTTCTATCTATTGCATAACTACTTCCCATTACTGTTTTTGCAATATGTTTTACCTGAGCTCCAACTTCACCAATTTCTAATATATTTTTAAATCTTCCAGGTTCGCAGATAACAGCTCCAATAGAAAGAGAAGTAAGAGGAAATTGTTCTTTTATACCTTTTCTATTTTCTGTTTCTATATAGCCTTTTTGTAAATCTTCTTCAGAAAAAAATCGATTCACATTTAAATCAAATGTAGCAATTATTGTTTGGCATAAATCTTCAACATTTTCCGCCAAAATTATAGCAACAAAGTCATCTCCTCCAATGTGACCTATAAAGCTATTTTCTATATTTCTACCTTTTATAACTGTAACAATTGTGTCTGCAGTATATTTTATTAATATGTCTCCTTTTAAAAATCCATAAACATCATTATATGCTTTAAAATTATCTAAATCCAAATATAAAACAGCAAATTTTTCTTTTTTTATTATTCTTTTTTGCAATTCTTCATGTATTTGATTATTTCCTGGCAATCCAGTTAATGGACTTGAGTTATTAGAAGAATTAATTATAATAATTGATTTTTCTTGCAATTTTTCCTTTAATTGTTCTCTTTCTATATTCTCAAATATGCATTCTTCATCATTATATATTTCTTTTAAAATATCTTTAACATTTTTGTTTTCTTCTAACATATAAATTTTTCGTTGCAATGTTTTCACCTTCTTCTTGATTTATTATACAAATAAAATATAATTATTTTCAAGATTTTTCTTTATCTTTTTTTACAGCATTCTTTTTATTTAATATTGTTGTAATTTCTTTTGTATTAATTGCAGGGAAAGTCTTTTTTAATCTATATACATGCCTATATAAATTTCTCATAATTCTATTTCTTTTCATTTTCAATTCCTGTACTATCTTTTGTACATTTTCAGTCATCTTTTGCTTATCTGGATATTTTTTATTTTCTTTTATTAATTTAATCTTTTCTCTTATTTCTTTATTTAATTCCTCTATTTTTTGTAATGTTGATTTAATGTTTTTTACTTTTACTACGCTTATTATTGTATCAATTATAATTATTACCAAAAGTCCAATAGTTAAATATCCTACAATATTATCATCAAAACCACTTACAAGCCCCAAAATGAAAGGATGAATTAAATTAATAAAAACGACTCCTAAAATTCCCCAAAAAAATGAATTTGTTAGACATACTCTCCCCTTTATATTAAATTTATGATCAGAATAATCCCAATATTTAGTATTAAATGTCTTCTCAATAAACCAACCAACAAGATATTCCCATATGCTTAATATAAAAAAGCCAATAAAAAATAATAAAATATATTTTCCTTTGAATTGGTTTAATCCAAGTAGCATAATTATAGCTCCACTACCATAGATTGGGCAAAATGGTCCATATAAAAATCCTGTATTAATTAATTTTTTTTCACAAAATGATCTATATGTAGTCTCTAAGCACCATCCTAAAAATGAATATATAACAAAATATGTACATAATTCTAAAAAATTTGTATTCACATTACTCTCCTTTTAACTCAAATCCCCTACTAATATTGTAGGGGACTTATTTATTCTATAGTACATTTTACTTTTTTCTCTGCCATAGCTTGTTCATTTGAATTATAAGCTCTAATAATCATTTTATTATCGCCTTTTTTCAATTCTACTTTATATTCAAACTCTTTTTCTAATGGTTCTTTTGTTTCTGTTCCTTCTGGCGTAATTATTTCTACTCTTTTTATTTCATTTTCATCAGTTACTTTTATTACATAATATTTATTTTCTTCTATTGTTACATCTATTGTTGGCCTTGTTGCTCCAACTACAATTTTTGTTGCTGTCTCTGTTTTATTGTTTTCATCAACAGCAGATACTGTTAGTGTGTGTGTTCCTTTTAATGTTGCAACTTCAGTTTGCACTGTTTTATCATTAACTTCTACTCTTTTTTCTTCTTCCTCATCCCATCTATATGTTATAAAAGAAATATTTTTATCAGACTCTACAGTTATTCTAACATTTTCATTTATTGCATCAAAATTAATATCCATTCCACCATTTTTAAATTCTTGCTTATATTTTTCTGATTTGTTTCCTTTATTATCAGTTGCTTCTACATATAATATATTTTTACCTTCTGGCACATTAATTGTTGTTGAAATTTCTTTTCTATTCTCTCCTTGTATTGTTTTTTCATCTTCATGATTCCAACTATATTTTATTTCGCCAATTCCTTTTTCGTGCTTAACTATTAATTCTACTGTTTCTTCACTTTGTGAATTTACAGTAATTTCTGGTAAAACCACTTTTTTGTCATCATGTCTTCCATTTAAAATAGCATATGCCGCTATTCCAATAGCAATTAAAGCAAAAATTATTAATACAATTATTAAAACTTTTATAATGCCTTTTGAATTAGATGTACCATTATTATTATTCTTACTATTGTTATTAATATTATTATTATTTTGCTGATCTATAGACAATATTTGATTCAATTACTTCACCTTGTATAATATATTAAAGATAAAATTTCATATATTATACTTATCCTTTCTCCATTAAATTTTTCTTCTTAAAATATAGGTTTAATGGTACCAGTATTTTATATCGTAATTTTATATAATTAACATAATTTTACTTT
>JAFRDD010000126.1 GCA_017404025.1 Clostridia bacterium | reverse complement strand
TGTTTTTGATATATTAAAAGTGGACCAAAAAATCAATTGATTACAATTGAAAAATGGACCACTTTTTTTACATTATATCCAAGTACATGATAGAATGTATTTGGAGGTTTAAGGAGATGAAAAATTTAATGGATATATCAGCAATGTTAAAATTAAAAGAAAAAGGAATGTCAAATAGAGCAATAGCAAAAACTTTAGGAGTTGATAAAAAAACAGTTAATAAATATTGGAATCAATATAAATCAAATTTTGAAAAATTAGAAACAACAAATAATTCAACAGAAATTATAAAAATACAAGAAGACATAGTTTCAAAGCCAAGATATAATTCTGAAAATAGAGTTAGAAGAAAAATAACGCCAGAATTTTTAAATGCATTAAAATTAATAATAGAAGATGAAGAAAATAAAGAAAAAGTTTTAGGAACAAATAAACAAGCTTTAACCAAAAAACAAATTTATGAATTATTAAAGAAACAAGGATTTACAGTAAGTTATTCATCTGTTGTATTGGAAATGAAAAGAATGAAGAGTTCCGGAAATGAATGCTTTATCAGGCAAGATTACAATTACGGAGATAGACTAGAATATGATTTTGGAGAAGTAAAATTGATAATAAATGGTATTCTAAAAAAATATTACATAGCAGTAATATCAAGCCCCGCAAGTAATTTTCGATGGTGTTATCTTTATACCAATTCAAAAAAAGATGTATTTTTAGATTCACATGTTAAATTTTTTAAAATGATTGGTGGAGTTTGGAAAGAAGTTGTTTATGACAATATGAGAAATGTAGTTTCAAAATTTATTGGTAAAAATGAAAAAGAATTAAATGAAGATTTAGTAAAAATGAGTATATATTATGGATTTGATATAAACGTGACAAATGCTTTTAGTGGTAACGAAAAAGGATATGTTGAAGGAAGTGTTAAATATTTAAGAAATCAAATATTTGCAGAGAATTATAAATTTCCAACCGAAGAATCAGCAATTGAATATATGGAGAGTCAATTAATAAAGTTAAACGAAAATAGTAAAATCGAGGAAGAAAAGAAACAACTAAAAACAGTAAGACCACCATTGGAATTAGCAGAAATTAGGCAAAGTTTTGTAAATAAATATAGCTTTGTTCAAATTGACAATAACTTTTATTCAGTACCAGAATATCTAGTTGGATTAAAGGTTACAAGCAAAATATATTACAATAAAATATTAATATATTCAAATAATGAATTTGTATGTGAACATAAAAAAATAGATGGAGAAAAGAAGATAAGTGCAGATATACGCCATTATCTAAAAACACTTATCTTCAAACCAGGAGCTTTAAAAAATTCATATGTTTTAAAAAGCAATCCAAAGTTAAAAACCATCTTCGATAAATATTATAACAATAATCCAAAAAAATTCATAGATATAATTGAAAAAAATAAAGAAAAAAATAATGAGGAATTAGAAAAAATATTAATAACGAATTGTGGCAATTTAGTAGAAAATAAGAGATACACTAACAATATAAACAATTTAACAAGAACACAAACCAGTATGTATAATCAAATAATGATAGGAGTGAATAAATAAATGAATATAAAAGAAAATAGCAAAATATTAAAATTATCATATGTATTAAAAAATTATGAGGAAGAAATAAAAGAAGCAAATCAAATGAAAAAAGATTATGGAATGTTTTTAGACGAATTGCTTGAAAAGGAAATAAATCAAAGGAAAGAAAATGGAATAAAGAAACGCTTGAGATATGCAAAATTCCCAATAAAAAAATATTTAGAAGATTTTGATAGAAAACTATATAATCCAGAATTTATAAAAGAATTTGAAGAATTAGACACATTAGATTTTATAGAAAAAAAGGAAAATATAATATTAGTAGGAACACCAGGAGCAGGCAAAACGCATTATGCGATAGGATTAGGAATTAAAGCATGTATGGAAGGAAAAAGTGTATTATTTATATCTGTACCCAATTTAATTATAGAATTGAAAGAAGCAATGAGTAGAAGCCAATTAACAGCATACAAAAGAAAATTTGAAAAATATGATTTAGTAATATTGGATGAATTAGGATATGTTTCATTTGATAAAGAAGGTTGTGAAATATTATTTAATTTATTATCAAATAGAAATGATAAAGGTTCAATAATAATAACAACAAATTTAACATTTGATAGATGGGAGGAGATATTTAAAGATGCAATGCTAACAGGAGCAATGGTTGATAGATTAGCGTATAAAGCTCATATATTAGATCTTTCGAGAAATGTAAGTCATAGATATGAAGAAACAGTTTCTTGGAAAAATAGTAAAAATATATAAATTTTATAGTTGAAAAAGTGGTCCGTTTTTCAATTATAAAGTGGTCCATTTTTCACTTGACAAATACA
>JAFRDD010000125.1 GCA_017404025.1 Clostridia bacterium | reverse complement strand
TCTTTTCTATGATACTTACTAGAAATAAAGTTTGGATCAGTTAAAAAATTATATAAATCATAAAATTTAATATTTTCTTTTTTTACTTTCTTTAATTCTTCAACATCTGATAAATAATTATCACTACCTAAAAAATTAATATTTACTAATAATTTAGCATATTTTTTTAAAGATTCATGATATTTTAAATCAAGAAAATTATCTATATGTTTTTTAGTTAATCTATTAAACCATTTAGTTAAATTACTAATATAATTAATTAAATCACATTCTATTAGTTTTTCTTTTACTTGCTCAAATTCATATACGTTCATATATACCCCCCAAAAAATTATATTTTATAAAATATATTGCTTAATTCATCACATTTGTTTTTATCAACATACTTTATTGGACCATCTTTATCTTCTATTTTTCTATATGTTGTTCTTGAATACTTATTAGTAGTATATTTCATCCATATTGATTGAGGACATTTAAGATATACTGCGCCATGTTCCATTGGAGCACCATGATTTGATTTCATCAAAATATTTTCAACAAATGGTTTTGCACTATCTTCAGTTATTTTATCTATTGAACCATAACATATTCTCCCCGGATACTCTATTGCTTTATATATTCCTTTTACTCCTGGCTCTTGTTCAAGAATTTCAAAGTCAGTATGAATTAAATTCATTAATGCATATACATATTTTTATAATATAATATAGAAATTCAAATAGCTATTGTTTTGACATTCATCTATAAATTTTATTTTTAATTACATAATAGTGTTAACATATGAGACATATAAATGAATATATAGATGATAAAGTTTTAAATGAAGGCTTGCTTTCTTGGCTTAAAGCGTTCATTAAGAAATTAAAAGGAAATCAAACTAAACTTGTTGTTGATAACGGTAGAGTAAATATGCTTGATATGGATGTAAAGAAATTAAAATATCAAAAAGAACCTGCTAAGTTTAGAGATTTAGCTAAAGATAAAGATACTCTTGAAGTTTGGTCAAACAGTAAGATTGGTTTCCCAGAATCATTTAAAATTGCAAAGAACATAAATAAGTACTGTACTGATTTAGGAGAAGTAAAAAGTGATCCTTATGTATATACATTCTATTATCAAAGTGAAGCAACATATTATGCTGGAGTACTTATATATGATAATGCAGTACAATACATTGAAAATTATTTGCATATAATTTCATTAGAAACAAATCTTGTTGTAGATAATCCTTCTGAAGTACAAGAAGCAATATTTAATGAATTCAAGAATATAATGAATACTAGAAAGATGACAATTGAAGGATTTACTGCTAAAGATGATGTACATCCTAAGATGAAAGGAATCATTACTAAACTTGGTTTCAAACCATCAGATGATAATCCTGAAATATATAAAGTAGAGAAATGAAATCATTAATAGAATATATTAAAGAAAACTTAGATATTGATAATTTTTCATATAAGTTTGATGTTTGGTTTCAATCTGATAAAAACCATCTCAAGCCAATGTTAGAATTATTTAAAGATTGTGCAGATAGAAAAATTGTTCAAAAAGATGATGTAGATAAATTCATTGAAAAATATCCTGCATTTAAGATAAAGAAATTTGTAGATTTCTTCGATGAGGATGTTAAAAGAGATGAAGCAATAGCAATTGATTATATCTATTTAATGACAAAAATAATTGAACATTTCATTTCTAACTTTACATTATTCAATAAAATAGATTATATGTATCAATCTATATCAAATGGTGAACCTAATGTGGAAATTGATCCTGCACCACTTGAGGATAACATAGATATTAAACCAAAAGAGGAGAATTAATTCTCCTCTTCATTGTTATATAATCCTGTTCTTATCTTTGCAAATTCTTCATTTATTTTCCTCGTTATATAACCAAGTATTTTTTCTTTCTGCAAATTGGAAATCTTATTATCTTTAGGTGTATCAAAAACTATATAGTTCTCAAGAAAATAATTAAAGTCATTGAATGCTTTCTTATATTCATTAAATGCATTAACATAATTTTGTCTCATTGAATGACTTGGATTCTTTTCAATCATTTTTTCATATCCTTCCATACTGTCTTTTGCAACCTTAAGATGAGATGCTATACTATAAAGTTCATCTACATTTAATTCATTTAATTCATTGTTCATCTGGTTCATATCTAAACTCTGTTTTAATTTCATCAATTGTTGGCCATTGCATATCTCTATCTTTCATTGTAGGAGCAACACCAACAGGTAATTCACGGCAAATAACTTTATGAATGTCTTCAGTCATAAACATTCCTCTTTCACTTTCTGTATTATAATCATTATTTATTAGATATTCAACAAGTGTAGGATATGTACTCCCAAGATTATGAGGCAATGTAATATAACCATGAGCAAATCCTTCTGGGATATAAACCCAATCATTCTTATCAGAAAGAACAAACCCATAAGACTGACCATAATTTGGAGAACCTTGTCTAATATCAACAGCAAAATCAATTATCTTTCCAAATGTGCATCTAAGTAATTTTGCTTGTGCATAAGGTGGTTCCTGCCAATGTAACCCCCTAAATACATAAGGAACATTTGTAGCAACAGTATTTGTCTGAACTATTTTAAATTCAGGTAACTGCTCTTTAAGAACTAGTGGAGAAAAATCTCCTCTATCATCAGTAAATACTTTTGTAGAAATTCTAAATGGTTCTAAATACATAACTTAATCTTGATGTAATTCATTATATCTTGTAAGACAATCTGCTAAATCATTTTCCCAGCTATCTCTCATAAAATCATTTGTAATAAAATTATGATATTCATCATAATCAATTACACTATGAATCTTCTTATTGTTAAGAATGACTGTATCTGGCCTTGGTGCTTTTAAATTAAACATCTTATATGCTTCAACTTTAGTAATAGGATTTACATGAAGCAATTTTGCATAATAATTATAATCTAAATCGTTTGTATACTTTTCAGTAAATATTGGGAGATTTACATATCCGCCAAGAATTGTTTTTGTAAATTCATATCTTGAAGTATATCCACCGCCACATACATTATAGATGCCATTCTCCATAGTGATATATTTTTCGGTATCTATAAGATTAATTAAAATTGCTGCTAATTTTCTTGCATATGTAGGGCATCCAATCTCATCAGTTACTCCATACATTATCTGTGTAATGTCTTGAGCTTTCTTAAGAATATTAGTTACATAATTGCCATCATATTCAGAGAAAAGCCAACTTGTACGGAAAATGAACCATTTTTTGATATTTGATTTTTCAATATGCAATTCTCCATCTCTTTTTGATTGAGCATATATGCTTAATGGTTTCAATGGTGCATCCTCCATGCATATTCCACCTTCATAAACATAATCAGTTGAAATATGAAATAAAGCAATATCATACTTTTCACACGCATCAACTATATTTTTAACACCTCTTGAATTTACTTGAAATGCTCCCACAATATCATTTTCAGCTTTTTCAACATTAGTATATGCAGCACAATTTATAACAATATTTATATCATTATGCTCCGTAAAAAAATTATCTACACAGCTAAAATCAGTTATATCTAATGTTTTCTTATCAGTAAATAAAAATTCATCTCGTATAAAATGACTTTGTATTTCATCATAAATACAATGTGCAAGCTGCCCTGGAACTCCTGTTACTAATATCTTCATAATTATTTTTCTTCTATAAATTTTTTACATTCACCTGGTTTTATTTCTGGAAACATATATGTTGGAATATTTCCAATTATTCTAGCACATCCCCACATATCACCTCTAGAATGATGCTCTAAAATTGGGGTATCATAAAATGCAGTTAAATTTCCTGCCTCAACTTCACCCCAATCATTTTCCCAATTTTTATCTCTAGCAATCCAAATTACCATGTCTTTCTTTTAATTATTTTATATGGACGCATAATTAATTTAAATGATATTTATCTCTAATTCTATTATATTCAGCTAAATCAGTAAGATACTGCTCACGTTCTTCTTCTTTTAATTTCTTTATTTCTTCATTTTTTCTATATGATTCTTCTTCCTCTGATATACGATTATTATATTCTTCATCAGTTTCTTTTCTCATATAATAAGGCTGAAGTTCAATATATGTTTCAGGATAACCAAATCCTTCACTTTCTTCATGTGTAGTAAATTGAATTTGAATATCCTTATCTAATACATATTCTCTATCTTTCTTACTTAAACCATCAATAATTGAATTAAGATAATATGTCAATTTGAGAATTGATAATGAATCATATTCATCAACTCTTAATAAAGGTTTTATTTCAACCTTTACATCTTGTCTTTCATAATCTGGTTTATCTCCCCAATATAACATAAGTAATTCTAATATATATATTAATATAGTATTTTAACATATGAATATTTTATTATTAATTAAATATATTTGGTGGTCACCACCTAAAGGAATAAGATATGAATAAAGATAATATTGAATATGAAATATTAACAAATGATGTATTTAAAGGAGAAAATAATAAGTATTATTACTTCTATAAAATTGTAAATAAATTAAATAATATGTATTATTATGGTGTACATGAAACAACTAATATAAATGATAAATATTGTGGGTCTGGAAGAGAATTACGTAAAGCACAACAAAATGAAGGTATATTAAATTTTAAAAAGTATATTTTAAAGTTTTTTAATAATCATACTGAATTATATAAGTATGAAAAGGAAATTGTAACAAAAGAAGTTGCTATTGATAATATGTCGTATAATAGACATAGAGGTGGAGATGGCAGTTGGGATTTTACATTAGGATATGTTTGTGTTAAGGATAAAAATAATAATATGTTTTTAGTAAAAAAGGATGACCCAAGATATATATCAGGAGAATTAGTATCAAACATGAAAGGATTAATCCATGTAACAGATATAAATGGAAATAAATTAACTGTATCTGTTGATGAATATAGAAATAATAAAGATAAATATAAAATGATATTTAATGGAACTGTTTCTATTATAGATGAAAATGGTATAAAAAAACATATACCAAAATGTGAATATGATAAATTAAAAGAAACTAAAAATATACATGGTGTTACAAAAGGTAAAGGTGTATTTATTGATAATAATGGCAATGGTATAATGTGTGACATTAATGATGAAAGAGTATTATCTGGTGAATTAAAAGGGTATACATCACAATATACTGTTTATAAATTTAAAGATGATTTTAATAAAACATGTTTTACAACAAAAGATGATCCAAGAGTAAAATCTGGTGAATTGGTTGGAATAAATTATGGCATAATATATTGTAGAGATGTTAAAACTGGTGAAAAAATAAAAACAACAAAAGATGATCCAAGATTAAAAACTGGTGAAATTATTTCATCAATGAAATACTTAAAAGTAAATAAAAATTTTAACTTTAAAACAAAACAACATTATATTGAAAAATATCCAGAAATTATAAATTTATTAAATTTAAATGTTGATTTAATTGAAATATCTAAAAAAACAGGATATTCATATAAAAAAATTAAACATATAAAAGAAAGATATGAATCATTTAAGTAATTCATATCTTTAAAAATTAATATCTCTATTAATATAATTTTCTATTGCTGCTGGCAATATTCTTTTATAATTTGGATTATTAAATAATGGGGATGTAAGAATCATATCAGCTGTTGTTCTATTTGTAGCAAATGCAATATTATATAATGATGCTAGTCTTGTAAGACCATATATATCATTTTGATGTCCTTGCTGAATAAGATTATCACAAAAGAAAATAAGTACATCTAACTTATTATTACCTATCATTGCGCCTAATTCTGCATCACCTGAAAGCGGCCCAGAATGTAAACATGTAACTTTAGCCGTATATGTCGCATGTAATTTTGCTGGATAGTCATCAGGATAATTACCTAATCCAATCATGTCTAAATGTGCTTCTGTAAGAGTTTGTATAACAAGTTTACCTGTTGTACCTGTTGCATACAAATTATGTTGGGAAAGAGTTTCCCAATTATACCTTACCCACTCCATCAATTCTTTCTTACGCCCATCATGGGCAACTAATGCTATATTCATAATATCTCATTTAATCTTTTATATAAAAAATACTGTTCTTTAATTTCCTTCTTCAATTTACCAGATTCTATTGCATCAATTGCAGATGTTTTTGTATCATAAGCAAATGTTTCAAATACACCGATTTCATCATCAATGATATAAACAACCCATTTAGACATAATTTTTACTATTGAATAAATAGTATCTTTATATCTACTATCATTAACATTCTTTAAAAATTTTGGATTATCTTCAAAAAATTTAAGGTTCTCAAAATCTATTAAACTAATCATTTTGTCTTTTAAATTTTTTAATTAATTCTTCTGATGTATACATCGGGTAATCAGCTTCCACTCCTATCTCAGCTACAACCCAACCAATTATTTCATTTGATTCATTAGTTTCAAATATTGGTATAAGCTGATGATTTTCTGGAATATCTAAAATTGATTCAAGAGCATTAACTAAATCTTCTAAATTTTTTATTTATTTACTCATTCTACTTCAAATTTCTTTATTTCTTCTTCATTGATAAGTCTAATACTTTTGATATATTCATCAGCTATACGATAATTCTCTCCTCCAAATGTAAGATACTTATCAAGTGGAACATATACCTCTTCATAAGTAATATTATTTACATCATTTATCTTATATGGATTGCCTTGTAAATCAATTGCTTCAGCTTCTCCATAAGTCTTAATATATGACTTGAAACAAATAATATCTTCTTCCTTTCCTTCATATTCAGTATGAGCAACAAGAAGTCTTTTTACATCAAAAGTAGCTGCAAGTTTCTGCCAAGGAATCAAATCATCAATATCCATATCAGAAATATGACGCGGATTTGGATTATCATAATAAGCTTCTTGTTTGTCTCCTTCAGGATTAGAATGATATGCATCAACATAAGGATACATTTTTATATCAAACTTACCATCTCTTGTATATTTGACTGACTTATAATTATTCAAGTCTTCTAAATTATGGATATTTTCATTTTTAAGAAATTCCATAAACCTTTCAAGTGGATGATAATTCTCATTCACATTTGGATAATCAATATAAAAATTAAATGGGAATCTTAATTGACTATCAATTTCACGAGCAATATCAAAAGCATTGAATTCCTTTCTTTCAATTGTCTGTCTCCAGAAAGTATTCATTGCAATATCATGTGCATGCATAACTGATGCAATACTGTTCCTTCCGATTGCATATCTCCAGCTCATCCACATACAAGTCTCTTCAAATGAAGAAAGTAAATTTGATTTCTTTTTTGCCATAAATTAAAACTTTTATTACTTTATATAATAAAATAGAAAAAGACTACTGAATCATTCAACAGTCTTTATATATTAACATCTTAATATTTCAAATTATTCTGGTATCCCAGTATATCTTATAAGTCTGACATTCACATATGCTTGTTCTTTATCAAGAGTAAAAGCACTTGTACTTGGTGGGCCTGCTATAGGTAAAAGTAAAATTTTACAGTTATTTGTATTTGCTTCATCAGCTGAAAGATAACAACCCGTTGTTCCACAGTTATACCAATTACCATTAATAATACATCATTTATTTCATTTAATGGATGATTATTAAGGTATTTATTTTTAGAAACCAATGGAAAGCCTAAATATTCAATATTTCTATTTACAGATTTAATAAATTTTCTTGTTACTTTAAATTGTGCAATATGCTTCCAAATAAAAATGCTGAATGATTATAATAAGTCAAAAAATTACCATTTTTATGTAAATAAATTACATTAGTATTTTTATCTTCTAATTCTAATATATCTTTTATCTTCATAGTAAAAAATAATAAATTGTTCTCTCTTCCGAGCGAATAGGTTATGACTCTTGGAAAGCTAAAGCTTTCCTTGAGTCATTAAGTCTATTCTTGAACGAGACGAACGGTAAAGTAATCGCCGGACTCATTGCAGAAGTCGTCGGTACTGATGTAGCCATCGTCGAAATACAAGTCGTAAGCATCGTTAGTATTAATCTCAGTAGAAGACCAGTAAAGGGCTCCGCTGCCACCATCGTACCAATCGCCGTTGTCGTAATAACCACTAGCAGGTAAGAATATACATCCTTGATTCAAATAAACATTAAGTTCAACAAGAGTAACACCAGTAGTTTGTGTTATATTATCTATTCCATTTAAACTCTTACCTATTATAGTTTCACCATCAGGGAATATAAGTAATCCATTTGGTATAGAAGAGCCAGCATGTGTTACACCTGTTAATTGAATTAAAGCACAATGTGCTGTATTTCCATTTACAGTTGAGCCAGTACGAGTAGTACCAACAATTGAATCCCATTCTGTTTGTGTTGGTAATCTCCAGTTATTCAATGGATTCAATGTATTTTCTATACTGCCATCTGAAGTGCTAAATCCACTCTTTTCAAACAGTTCTCCCATTTCAAGAAAATTGAAATAGTAAGAACCTGAATTCTTACCATAAACTGAATCGTAAGAATCATAATTCCATGAATCTTTTATCTCATAAGAAGAACCATTGTAATATAATGGACCAGGTGCAATCTTTAGACCGGCAAATTTATATACTTTCTTATGATGATACTTCAGATTAGTTCCATTTGACAATATGCTTACACATGGAAGTATCTCATATGCATCTTGCTGTTCCAAAGTATCAAAAATTTTTATATGTTTTGACATTATATAACGTACATAATATTTATATATAAAAATAAAATATACCGTTTAAATGTATCTTTCTAATTGTTAGATACATCTGATATTTCTTGTTCAAGTTCTTTTATCTTTTTTCTTAATTTTATAGTTTCTGAATTTAACTTCTTGTTTTCTTCACTCAGTTCATTTACTTTATTTATAAGTTCATTCTGATTACCAGTAGCAATTCCTTTATAATTATCTATACTTGTTTTTGCTCCTTCAAGCTCTATACTTTGTTTGTCAAATGCAATTCCTTGAGCAGTAATTACAGAATCCATCTGGACTATTTGATAATTCAATCTATCAATTTGTTTTCCTCTACTGCAAGAACTTGTACATTTACTGAAACTAAATAAAACAAGTAAAATCAAAACAATGTTTTTCCAATTCTTCTTTAATGTATCTAAAAACTTATTCTCTTTAACTTCTACTGGTTTCTTTACAACTTTCTTTACAACTTTTTTCTGTTCCATTTCAATATTGTTTTACATATATATTAATATAGAATATCACACATACATAATTTATGATAATCCTCGTGTTCTTTTATATTCTGCATATGCAGCATTTTTTTGTTCTTCTGTCATATAAAAACCATTATTTTCAATATATGCATTATATACAACAATTTCATAAGTATGATTTTTATCCATATAATTAAGTAATTTTTTCATTGATTTTAGTTCATCAATTGTAAGTCCAATATATTCTACATATTCAGGACAAAGAAATTTTTGTATATAAGTTCCTTCATAACAATTTTTTATATGAAACGATAACATAGTTTCTTTAGGCATATACTTCCAAATAATATAATGAATATCTTTATTTTCATCATATGACTGTGTTTCAAATCCATAATTTGGATTTTCTTCCCCATCAATTATAAGTATATCAGTATCTATTACATTATCATCAAAATCTTTATATCCAGAAAATATAGCTCTTGAACCTATTATAAATCTTTTAATTTCTTTCATGTGTTTATGATAATCT
>JAFRDD010000124.1 GCA_017404025.1 Clostridia bacterium | reverse complement strand
TAGGTTTATACAAAAATATTATATCATATTATGTAAATATAATAATCCTTTACTACTTTACATTAAATTTTCTAAACAATCAGTTATTTAATGTAATTTAAACTTATAAAATTGATTGTTAAATATATTATACGAGGAGACCAACTATGAAAAATATGAAATTACGTGCGCCAAAATATTTTAAAGATTTTCAATGTATTGCTGATAAATGCAAAAATAGTTGCTGTTCTGCAGGATGGGAAATTGATATAGATAATAACTCTGTTAAATTATATAATAAAACAAATGGCGAATTTGGCCAAAAATTGAAAAGAAATATTGATTTTAATGGTCAACCACATTTTAAACTTAAAAAAAATGGTACCTGTCCTTTTCTTACTAAAGATAAATTATGTGAAATATATATAAATTTAGGTTCAAATAGTTTATGCCATATATGCAAAGAACATCCTCGTTATTATGAATGGTTTGAAGGAATTAAAGAATGTGGAATAGGTTTATGTTGTGAAGAAGCTGCTAGAATTATTCTTTCCCAAAACCAAAATTTTTCAACATATGAAACTGAAATTCCCTATGAAAGTGTTGAAAAATATGATAATACACTTCACGAAAACCTAACCATTATAAGAAAAAAAATAATAGCACATATTGAAAATCCAGAAATATCTTTTAATAGTAAAATGAAAAACATTATTTCTTATGGAAATTCAATTCAACAAAAAATATATGACAATTCTTTAACTTCTTTAGAAATTGAATTAGAAAATACCGATACAAATTTTAAATATTCTGATTCATTAAAAAATATTTTAAAATTTTTATTAAACTTAGAAACTTGCAATAAAGATTGGATTCCTTACTTAGAAAGATGTATTAATTTATATGATGACAATTATATTAGATTACCAGAATTTATATCTGCTAATCCCAAAGTAAATAAATATTTAGAAAATATCGCTACTTATTTTATTTGGAGATACTTTTTAAAAGCTACATTTGATGAAGATGTTCTTTCTAAAATAGGATTAATGACTATCAGTGTTTCTGTTATAAGATATTTGTTTTTATGTGAATGGATAGAATCTGGTAATCTTTCTCTTGATTCTTGTATTAACATTGTTAGAACTTTTTCTGAAGAAATTGAATATAGTGAAGAAAATTTGGCAGAATTATGTGATGCTTGTTATGAATCACAAGATTTTTCTTCAAAAAAACTAAAAGAGATATTTTAAAATATCTCTTTTTATATTATTTTATTTTTGTCTTTTATATAATGTATCTTTTCCAAATGAATCTTTAATATTTAAAGTATCACCATTAATATTATATTCTGTTTCAAAAGCAGCTGTACTTCCATCATAAGTTATTGCAATTTTTTCATTTTCTGTTTTATAAGTAAAGTTCATTTTTGTTGAATAAACAGCATAATCTCCTGTACCATCTTCCTTAAATGTGTATATATAATCTCCTTGCTCTGATTTCCAAGATCCTACAATTGAATTGCTTTTTTTCTTTTCACATCCTGTTAGTGCAAATAATGCTGCTACCAATATTGCAACAATTGCCAATACTTTTAGTGTTTTTTTCATTACAATTCCTCCTTTTTATTATTTGTTACATTTTATCATATTGTTTTTTATTTGTATAGCTTTTTTGAAACTTATAAATATTATTTTTTGTAAATTTATTAATTTTTATTAATATAATATTTATTAATCTATATAATGAAAATTATCTTTTAAAGCTCTTGCATATAGCTTAATAGCAGATAATGGTGTTTTTATATCATGTGACAAAGAAAGAATTAATGTCTTTTTCTCTTTTTGATAATTCAATTCTCTTTTTTTATTATCTTCTAAATTTTCCCTTAACATGTCCATTCCCCATGTAAACTTACCAAAATACTTATTCTTCTGTTCTTTTAATGGTATATTTAAATTTTCTTTTGCAAGTTCATACGGCATTTTGTTTATCTCAGAAAAAGGTTTTATAATTTTTCTATCAATATAACCGCATGTAAGGATTGATACTACTGCTATTACTACTAATGAGCTATTCATTAATATTAAATTAAAATCCTCCTCTTTCTCATAATATGTAATTCTATAAACTGTTTGCCTATTTTCCTCTTCTCTCATTGTCTTAGGTGTATTATCCTTAGAATTATAAAAGTACTTAGCTATCTTACTGAAGAAAATAAATAACATCATATTCATTTTGATGAGATTTTAGAGAAATAAACTTTATATTAGTCAGTTTTTTAAATGCAATTTTTGCTCTCCTTCAATAAAAGCAAATTATTTATCTTTTTTTAATATATTATTATTCTTATTTCATATTTTCATTCATAAATTTTTCCATTTCATCAAATGGTATAACATCTAGATTATCATATAAATCTGTATGCACAGCATTTGGTAAACTTAAAAATTTTTTATTATCTGTAAACTTACTATTTTTAATCATATTTTCATAAGCTGTTTTTCCAAAATAATATGAATGTGCTTTATCTCCATGTACTATCATAACTGCATTTCTAATTTCATTTGTATATTGTAAGAATTTAGCATTTAACCATGAAGTATTATTTTGAATAGCCCATCCACCATTTGAGTTTAGACTTCTCTTATGATAGCATCTTCCTTTATAGTATTCACTATAGTCCTTAACAAAAAATGGTGCATCTTCTGGAACAGGTAATTCTAAACAGCCTCCTGCCAATTTATACTCTCCTGTTTTATAATCTTCATCTCTTTGGCAAGATATAGCTACTCTCATTTTATATCTTGCTTCTTCATTATCTGCTTCATCAAAATATCCATTTGCTGATACCCTTGTCATGTCATACATTGTTGAACTTATTGTGGCTTTTATTCTTGGATCTATCGCAGCTGTATTTAAAGCAATTCCACCCCAACCACAAATTCCGATTATTCCAATTTTTTCTTTATCTACATTCTCTAAGCTTCTTAAATAATCTACTGATGCCATGAAGTCTTCTGTATTTATATCTGGAGAAGACATATACCTTGGTATTCCTGTACTTTCTCCTGTATATGATGGATCAAATGCTATTGTCAAAAATCCTCTTTCTGCCATTTTCATTGCATATAATCCAGAACATTGTTCTTTAACTGCTCCATAAGGTCCACTTACTGCTATTGCAGATAATAATCCTTCATGCTCTTTGGGTTCATACATATCTGCAACTAAAGTTATTCCAAAATGATTTTTAAATATAACTTTTTTATGATTTACTTTCTCACTTAAATCAAATGTTTTATCCCATTCCTTTGTTAAATTTAATTCTTTACTCATTATCAATACCTCCATTTTTATAAATTACTTTTCCTTCAACATTCATTATAGAGTCTTCATTTATTATTTTATTTACACTGTCTACCTTGATTATTCCAGATTTAGGATTTTTTATTGAAATAATATTTCCAACTATATCAGCATCAACTTCTGAATATTCAAAAGATAAATCACATTCTTCAGTTTTACAATTAATTAATTTTAAATTTTTACAATAACATAGTGGCTGTGTTCCTATAATTTTGCAATTTATTAATGTTAGTCCATCTGAGAACCAAGCTAAGTATTCTCCTTTTATAATACTATCTCTAACTGTTACATTTTTTGCATGCCAAAAAGCATCTTTTGTATCTAATATAGAGTTTTCAATCTCGACATTTTCTGTATATTGAAAAGAATATTTTCCTTTAAATTTTACATTGCTAAGTTTTATATTTTTACTATCTAAAAAAATATATTCTGATTCTATTTCAGTATTGTTCATTTCTGTATTTGTCGTTTTCCATCCAAATTCTGTAGAAATAATTTTACAATTATTTATTATTGTATTATTACATTCTCTTAATGCTTTTACTCCAGTTATAATAGTATTGTTAATTGTTCCATTATTTGAATACCATAAAGAAGCTCTTGTTTTTTCGTCTAGTTCTGAGTTTATTAGTTCATACTTTTGTGCATGCCATATTGGGTATCTTAAAGAAAATTTACAGTTATTAACTATAACATTTCTAGTTTCTTTTAATACAGACTCACCATCTTGTTCTCCTGCAAAAATACAATTTCGTACTTCTGTATCTTTTATATTGTATAATGCTCTTTCATCGTCATATGTTTTATTTTCAATTAATTCCATCTTAACCTCCTAGTATAATAATGTTAAGTCAGAAATGACTCGACATTATTTTATTTTTTTCTATGAGTTATTCAAAACTCATAACATAATATTAGACCAATTTATGGTATAATTATTGTAATTGTTAGAGTGGTTTTAGCAACCTCCTTGAGCGCTAGGCTCTTTTGAAAGACTAAAGCCTCTACTTTACATTCTGATATTAATAAGTTGGATAAGTATTATTTTTATAATAATGACTTTTATTTGTCGCTAGGTTATATTCGTGTAAAGAGATTGAGGGTTTCCTCTAACATAAATTAGAAAGGGTGTTTATATTATGTTTTATTTAGGTATTGATATTGCTAAAGTTAATCATGTAGCTTCTTTAATTAACGAAGATGGCTCTATTTTGATTAAGGCTATTAAATTTACTAATTCTAATGAAGGATTACAAAAATTAATTGATTCAATTAGTGAGTATGATAAATCTCAAATCTATTGTGCCATGGAAGCTACAGGGACTTATTGGCTTTCTCTATTTTCTGCACTTACTGATAAAGGTTTTAATGTTTCTGTTTTTAACCCTTATCAAATAAAATCTTTTAGAGGTGCTTATACTAATCGTAAACAAAAAAATGATGTTATCGATTCGATTTTAATTGCTAATTTCCTAAACTTTAATGGCACCAAACAAACTTCATTACCTAATGATGATCTTCTTGCTTTAAAAAACTTAACTAGATATAGGAGTAATCTTGTTAGTAATATTTCTAAAGCAAAAACTCAAGTTACTGGTATTTTAGATAAAGTCTTTCCTGAATATTCAGATTTATTTTCTGATATTTTTGGTGAAGCTTCTAAACAAATCTTACTTAATTGTCCAACTCCTAATGAAGTTATTAATTTTAATACTAGAAAACTAGCTAATATTTTGAAAAAAGCTTCTCGTGGTTATCATTCTACTGATAAAGTTCGTGAAGTAAAATCTTTAGCTAAAAAATCTTTTGGTATTAAATTTACTGGTGATGCTTGTTCTTTTGAAATTAAACAACTCGTTAATCAAATTATTTTTCTTGAAAACCAAGCTCACGAATTAGAAGTTAAAATTAAGGAGATTTACTCTAAACTTGATAATCATCTACAAAGCATTCCTGGGATAGGTGAAGTAACTGCACCTATTATTTTAGCTGAAATTGGTGATATTAATAATTTTAGTTCGCCTAGTAAATTAACGGCTTTTGCTGGCATTGATCCTTCAGAAAATCAATCTGGTAATAAAAAATCTACAGATGAAAAAACTTCCAAAAGAGGTTCACCTTATTTAAGACATGCTATATATCTAGCTGCAATGGTCGCTTCAAATAATGATCCTGTCATGCATGATTACTACATAAAAAAACGTGCTGAAGGAAAACATCATTATGTTGCTTTAACTGGTGTAGAACGTAAACTTCTTGGAATTATTTTCTATGTCTTAAAAGAAAATAGAGATTATAGACCTTCTAAATCTTCATAATATATATAATTTCTAATTTTCAATGTACTACAACAACTTTACATAACTTTAATATTTATATTAAAGTCTTTTTGGTATGTCCAAATTCTTATTTTATTTTTTAAAAAATTTTTTCAAAAAAACTGTTGACATTTAATAGTTGGTCTAGTATTTTTTCATCAAATGATTCAACCCATATATTATCCACTTCAAGATTTGTTGCTTCAAGCATCATATGTGTTGCTACTATGCAGGAATCCATTTCATATGTTGTATATTCTCCTTTATGATATGCTTCTTCTTTATTACCACATATTATTAAAATGGTACTTGCTCCATATCTGCATCTTGATACTTTATCTATTTTTTCTATTCCCTCTTCACTTTTTACTACATATATTTTGATTGGTTGGCTATTTTTTGCTGTTGGTGCTAATCTTCCCGCTTCTAATATTTTATCTAATTTTTCTTGTTCAAGCTTTTTATCACTAAATTTTCTAACTGCTGTTCTTTTTCTAATTATTTCTTCAAATTCCATTACTATTTTTCCTCCCAGTTCTTGAATTTTTCAACTCTCATTTTTAACTTATATTTTTCTCTTAGATTTGCAATTTCTTTCATCATTTCTGATTTGTGATGTATATCTAATGCTTCTTGATTTTTCCATCTGTCTATTAACATTACTGTTTCTTCATCTTCCATTGGAAAGAAATATTCGTATTTTTCGTTTCCTTCTTCTGTTCTTATTTTGTCTACTAAACCACTAGATATCATTTCTTCTGCAAATTTTTTTGCGTTTCCGTTTTGCCCTGTATAGTAAATATTTATTGTTAGACTCATAGATTTATCTCCTTTAATTTTTGATAACTCTTGTGAGAATTATATAATAAAAGGAATACTTTTTCAATGAAATTTTTTTTACTATTTTTATTTGCGTTAGATGTATTATATGAATTTATTTTGTGATAAAATAGCATTATTAATGGGAAAATAATTTTTCAAAATACATTTTGTTCTTCTAAAGGCTTACTGACATCAACTTTAAAATTATGATTTTTGTTCATATTGCATTTCATTTTTAATATGCGTACTAATGGAATTTTATTTACGTCTTCCCTGCCAGTATATTTTAATAATTCCAAAGGGACAATATCCTCATACAATAAAACAAATTGAGAATTAACTTGTCTATAATCATGATAATGTCCAAAATACCACAAAAGCAATTTGATTATAATTAATTATTATGTTATAATGTTGAAAAAAAAGGAGAACAAACAAATGAAGAAAAAAATTTACTTTTCTATATCTGCAATATTGCAGATACTTGCTTCAATTTATATTATTATAAATATAAATTCTTTTATTCAATCGCAAATCAATTCAATTACAGAAACATATTCTATGCTTCCCGTTGACTTTCAAGAAAGAATGCGAGCCATGTTACAAAATAATGGAGCAATTTACTTTGGAGTTATATTTACAATCCCTATAATCTTAAACTTGATAATACTAAAGACTGCTCTTGCCGACAATATTCTGAAGAAAAAAGGAATATTTATGTTATTCTCTATTATATGTTTATTTACTACTGGAAGCACATCAGTAACAATACTATCTATACTTAACTTTATCGTTTTATTGTTTTTAAAAAGAAAGAATCCTGAAGACTATCCAACAAAAGAAAAAACGGAAATGCCTACTGTTGAACGCAAAAAATCTAGTAAAAAGGAATTAGTGTTAGGAATTGTATTATTAATTTCTTACTTTTTCCAATTAATACTAGACAGAATCATTCCAGAGAGTATGTCAATCAATGCTGTTCGAGTAATAGCAATAGTATACTATGTTTTTCTGTTGATTTTATCAATTATTGCTTTTAAAGACGAATTGTTGAGGAATCTTAAGTTATTTAAAGATAATTCAAAAGCCTATACTAGATATGTAGTACCAAGACTTTGTATAATGTATATCATTTTCATTGTCAGCAGGTTTATAACTATGATGATAACAAAGGAAGGAAATTCTGTTAACCAATCTTCAATAGAGTCTTTACCTTTATGGATTTCAATTATATTCGGTGTTTTCTGGGCTCCAATAGTTGAAGAATTGGTATTTAGGGGTACAATAAGGAGATTCATAAAAAATAATGTATTATTTATATTAATATCCTCTTTTATATTTGGAATAATGCATACAATAGGAGAACCAACAATGCTTAATATATTTGTTATGGCAATACCATATAGTATTCTAGGTGGATTTTTAGCATATATATATTCTAAAACAGATAATTTAACAAATAATATATTAGTGCATTTTATAAATAATGCATTCTCAATGCTAATTACTAGCTTACTTTTATTTATAATAATTTAAACAGGGAGTCTTCCCTGTTTTTTTAATTTTTTATTCTAAATGTTTTTGTTGCAAATTTATATATTGCAATATATCCTAAAACAACATGTAATATTGTATAAGTTGCAACTACTAAACCTATCAGTGGAATAGATAATTTGAACATTGTAGGTAACATTAAAATAATCATATATCCCATAAAATTTAGCATCATAAAAAATGGTTTATTTTGTACCGCTGTCTTTAAATTTTCACTATAAGAATTTGGTTGTATTATATAATACATTAGCAACATATTCATTATAGTATTTATGCAAATTAATATACCTAAAGCAAATACCACAAAATAATCTAATATATATTCACTTGCCATATTAACTTTAAACATAATAGTTGCACCAATTGACATCACTAATGTTGGTAAAATACTAATTTTTACTAACAAAATAAATCTTTCTTTAAAAAGTTCTACAATATTTTTATTAGTTCTGAATGATTTAAAACATAACATTGCGTGGTCACAATCCTCAAACCAAGATATAGTTAACCTATTCGTATTCGTGAAGCTAATAAAATATGAGCCATAGGCTATTATAAAATATGTAACAGTAAATGAATAACCTAACATTTCATGTATAGCAGAATTATATACACTATAATATATTATTGCCATATATTCTAAAATAGCAATTACTGTCTGAAAAATCATAGGTACATATATTTTCTTTTTGTGTCTAGCAGTAAATAATGAGTTTAAATATTTAACCCCTTTTTTATTTCCAGTTACTTCTTTATCTATATCAATCTCATCATGAACATGTATATTAAATGATTGCATTCTATTTTCAACAGATTTTGACTCTGGATTTAAGTAGCTTTTATACAATTTATAATACTTATCAAATTTTGATAACCTGTAAAAACTATAAATCCCATATATAAATACGATTACGCATAAGATTTCAAAAAGCCATAATGGTATTGTAATTTTAAAAATTGGTGGTACAATCGCTAATATTGTACATAAAACAGCAACATACCATAATAATTTCATCATTGTATTTCTGTTTTTCTTGTAATCATTGATTCTGAAATTATTAAAAATTGTTTTTACCATAACATTAAATATACTATATAATACACTTGTCAAAATTGATAGTCCTATAATATCTCTAAAGAGAATTAAAACTGTTACAAAACTTATAAATCTTAAAAATATTTTCCAATAATATGTTGAAAGTATATATTTCTTCGCATCCATTTTTAATAAGACAATCGCATAATAAGATTTATCTCCATCATCAAGTAAATTTGACTGTGCGAAACATTCAATTAAACTTATAAATAAGAATATATGAAAAAAAGTATTTCCATCTGTATTTAAGAATCCTTCACTTGCTATTTGCATTAATAATCCATATAACATAAATATTGCTATTATCTTACTTCCAAACAATTCAATAACTGTCTTTATAACGCTTAAAACTCCTGCAATTACTTTTATTCCTTTATTTGAATACAAATCACTTGAAATATCACTACCTATTCTTGTAAATTTTTTTAAAGAATTTATCATTTTATTTACTTTACATGTATTCTCTAATTTTACTGATGTTATAAATGTTTTTACCATTATTTTTCCTCCTTCAAAGCATTTATAATTTTGTCTTTGAAGTTAGTATCATCTAGGTCATTTCTGTGAACTTTTTCTAGTATTCCATTATTCAATAATACAATCTCATCACATAGATCTAAAGCTAAATCCATAATATGAGTTGATAATATTATGATATGTTCTTTTTTTATTCTTTTAAGAATGTCCTTTATTTCCTCAGATGCAACAACATCAAGAGATGTCAACGGCTCGTCAAGTAATAAAACTTTTGAATTAAACATGATATTTACTATCATTTGCATTTTATTTTGCATGCCAAGAGAATAGTCATTTATTAATTTGTCTCTATCTTCTTTTTCTATGTTTATCATGTCAAAATATTCATCTTCTGTTTTTAAATCGGCAACTTTTTCATTGTTTATATCTATAAAAAACTTTAAAAATTCTCTACCAGTTAAAAATTTAGGTACAACTGGTATTGACATTACATATCCAATATCCTCTGGTTTTATTTTGATTTTTTGATTATTTTCTTGTAAATAGAATGTTCCATCACTCAATTCCATATCTTCATTTATACAATTGAACAAAGTAGTTTTTCCTGCCCCATTTCTTCCTAATAAACCATATATTTTTCCTTCTTCAAATTCAAAATTAATTTTCTTTAATACTTCTTTTCTTTCAAAACTTTTACGAATATCTTTTAATATTAACTTCATACAATCTTCCTCTCATTATTTACTTTTTTCATAATTAAATCTTATCTTAATAAATATCTATATTCATCTTAGCATAAGAATAATAAAAACACTATATTTTAAATTAAAAATGACAGTTTGTTTTAAGTTCTATTGTTTTTGATATATTAAAAGTGGACCAGAAAATCAATTGATTACAATTGAAAAATACATCTATTTTTTTTCAACATTCTTCCTATCTTCAAAAATCTCGATTTTCTATTAACGGGTATAAAATATATATGGCAATTTTCGCACTCCTTAAAATCCGTATCACCCAACTTATTTTTGCTACAGCAACTCCGAATTTTTCCATCTTCTTAATATGAATAATAATATTCTGTAATATCAAAATCCTTACTCGTAAATTCAGGATTATTATTATTTATATAAACATATGGATTTCCAACTATATTCAGGTAAATCTGATATTTGATAAGATATTATTTCATTATTTGATGTGTTGTTACTTGTCTGTTTTTCTTTTTTTATATTAAAGTACACACCTACAATTATTAAAATAATAAATATTAATATTATTAAAATTTTCTCTATTCTATTTAATTTTTTATTATGTATCATTATCTCCATTACATCTCATTCCAATTGTTGTCAACTAAGTGGTCAAACCACAAAAAATAGACACCTTGTATTTCTATAAAATGCCTATTTCAATATGGTTGCGGGGTAAGGCTCGAACTTTTGACCTTCGGGTTATGAGCGACGGCTCAAGGCTTTTTGAACCTTTGTGAAAATTGGAGTTTTTGTTGGTATTTCAGTAAATTTATTAATTTTGGTTTTGAGAACATTTGTGCATTTTTAGGACATTTTTTGAGGGTTTATTACCCAATTTTTTCCCAATAGGTAATGTACGTGTGTTCGTATTGAAAATTGGTATTTGCTGAATTTTTGAAAAGCATTTTTTTGCTATTAAAATTTTGATTTTTATGGAGGTTTTTATTTATGAATAATTTTAGAGAAGTTAATGAGGATATTTTGAAAGAATGGTTAGAATTTAGAGAAGAGACTGCTTTTTGTGAGATGTCTCCTCAGGATAAAAAATACTGTGTCTATTTTGAAGAAATTGCAGAGAAAATACTAAAAAATGTACCTAAACAAAATAAGAAATATGTTCAAAAACAACTTGATCAGCTTGATAAGAATTTTATGGATTATTTATATTACTGGAATGAGAAATACTATAGAAATGGTTTTGTAGATGGTTCTCAGCTAGCTATGGGGTGTTTTGAGGAATAAATAATTATTAAAACTGGAAGAATTTTGTTTTCTTCTAGTTTTTTCTTGATTTCTTTATAAAATTTTGCTATATTATATAATATACTTTATTCTTACAACTTTTAAGGAGGTGACAGACTATGAGTCTCTATGATTTTTTAGATTCTATTGATTTAACCCTTGAGAAAAATTCTAAATCCTATGATAATTCATTTGTTGACAAATTTATTGATGAGTTGAAATCTAGTTTATATCAACACAATGTAGCCAAAAAATCTAATCTTGATTACAGACAATTACCTAAAGATACTATTTTTTATGTTGATTATATTGAAGAAGGCTATGCTTCTTGTATTGATACTGCTCAAAAATATTCTGAAAAATATGAAATCTCAGACAATTTACTAGATTCTTCAATAAAAAGAGGCGGTTTATATATTCAATTTGATGGGGAAAAGTTTGTAAATGTTAACAAGCCAAAAGGCTATAATTTATACGATTAAAAAATGAACATATATTTAATATGTCCACTTTTCCAATTTGACCCGTTCCATCTAAATTAATATCTTGTCTTGTTTGTATTTCTATATTTGTTCCATCACTTGTAAGCCATATAGTTCCTTGATTATTTGTTATGTATATGTTTTTTTCTTGTATATTTGCATCTCTTAGTCTTTGTAATATTTGTTCTGCTGGATGATTATACTTAGCATTAATTCCTGCAGAAATAATTGCATATTTTGGTTTTATCATATCTAAGAATTCCGAAGATGTACTACTATTTGAACCATGATGTCCTACTTTTAACACATCTACACTATCACTTTTGATTTCTTTTTCTATACCTTGCGTTGCATCTCCCATAAATAGATAAGAAGTATTCAAATAATTTAATTTAACAACTATTGAACTTTCATTGGCACTACTGTTTGTATTATTTTTTACAGATAATATCTCAAAATTTGCTTTGTCTAAATCAAACTTGTCACTTATCTCTACTTTAGATAACTGAACATTATTACTATCAGCAACGCTTTTAAGACTTTGATAATTTTCTTCTGCTTCTTCTATTCCCTCTGGCATAAACATGTTTTTCACATTACAATTATTTAAAACATTTCCTGCACCACCACTATGATCTAAATCACCATGTGTAATAATGAAATAATCAATAGTATCCAGTTTCTTTTCCTTAAGAAATTCTACTATGTAATCTCCGTCTGATTTATTACCTGCATCTATCAGTAGATTTTTATTATTTATTGTTATTAATGTACAATCTGCTTGACCTACTTTAAAATAGAATATATTTAATTTTTCATTATTTATAATAACATTAGAATATTTATTAGTCAGGTTGTTGGTAGGATTTGCATTATTAAATTGTACATAAAGAGCACATAATACAATTACCAAAATCAGAATTATACCTAGTGTTATTTTTTGCTTAGCATTTTTATTCATTTTCTATTTCTCCGTTTTTATTTTTATATAACTATTTTTTCTAAACTTCCTATGTATTCAATTACTCTGTCAATAGCATTATTTATTGGAATATCTAACCAATTGACTTTTGGATTATTTAAATTATTACGATATCTTTGAGAATTAAGAGTGTTTTTCATTCTTTGAATAATATCATGTATCGTTTTTTCTCTCATATTTTCATCTTGAAATATTAATATTTCTATACAATTTATTAATTTTTCTTTGTCTAATTTATTATTTTCTATTAAATAATAAAAATCAAATAAATCCTTATATCTTGTAGATCTGAAGCTTAATTTTAAAAGAGATTTTAATTTTTCTGTAAAAATTTGCTCTGTAGAATTTATTAGCAAATTTGCACTATTTTCATATAAATCAAAACTAAAACAATATTCTTCTTGCTCTAATTCAAATAATTTATGTACTCCTATATCTAACTTTGTTTGAATTGTATTACTATACTTATCAGATATTTTTAAATTAACTCTTTTACCATCATAATCTTGATGATGTAACTTTGTAATTCTTCCTACAATATCTATTTTTATACCATCATCTATCTTACTTAATGCTTTTATAAATTCCTTTATAGCTTTATCATCTAATGAATACTTTATAAAATCCAAGTCTAAATCTCTAGTAGCTCTACGCATATCATTAGATAAGTTATGTATTACAACTCCACCTTTAATTGTTATGTTTCTAGCAAATTTACTTTGAGATATTTTTAAAAGTATAATATCTTGGCAAACCTTTGACTCTGCTTCTTCAAATTCATATCCCATTTTTTCATATTTTTCTATTGCTTCTTCTATATTCACTAAAATACCTCCATTTGTAATATATTTGATAAATTTAAATCATTTTTGAATAAAGCTAAATATTCTTCTATTTTGTACATATCTAACTCATCAACAATAGCTCTATAATTAGATATAATTTCTTTATAATAATCAAAAGGAATCTGTTTCTTTTTTCTTATTAATTCAATCAATAGTCTTTCTCTATCATAAATATTTATTTTTTCACCATCTTCTTCTATTGTAACTTTTCCTTCATTTAATATTGATTTTGCCACAAATGATTGAACAATTTTTGAATTGTTAATTTTATCAGAATTCCTATCTGTTGCTAAATATACTTTATTAGGTATTACATCTGTTAAATTATAATAATAAAACGCACTATCCATTGTAATAACTGCATTTGGATATTTTTTTGAATATATTATTAATGGACTAACTATTTTCTTATTTGAATATACTCCCTTTTCCAGTTTATAAATCTCTTTTTTATTTATTGCTTTCTTCAAATTATAATCATTTTTATAAATTTTTACTATTTCTTTATAATTATAAATCATTTTCATCACCTAATAATATTTTAAAGTAAACCCACGCATTTGTCAATAGTTGTGCGTGGGTTTACTTTAATTTCTAATAACTTTATTTATCTCATCAAATAAGGCTATTCTTTTTGAGTATTCAGAATTTTTAAGTTCCTTTATTAGTTCATCTACAATTCTTTTTCCATCATTAAGTTTATATAATGCATCAATATAGATAGCAGCTTTTCTATAATTTTCTCTACTCTTTTCTTGTGCTAACACTTCATAAAATCGTTCTTTAAAATACTTTAATAATTCGTTATTATAGTTATTCTTTAACAATTCAATATTTGCCATTAATCTATATTCATTTTCTTTTTTAAATAACAATTTAAATAATCCTTCTTTATTATCTAAGAAAATATATATTTTTTCTAATGTAATTACATCTTTTGTATTTTTAATCATTTTATTTATATAATATTCAAATCTTTCTGTCTTTTTCAAAGATATTAAATTGCTGAAATCTTTATTATATAAAAAATCATAATAACAATATTGATTATATATTTCATCGTCCAGTAATCTTAAGTAAAAATTATAGTATATTTTTGCTATATATTCTTTATTTAAATATTTTTCATTTTCTACTTTTGTATTAAAATTTTCGTATAAGTCTTTACATTCTTCTGAATTTTCTATTATATAATCTACATATTCGGTATATTTACAATTTTTAATAAGTAATCCTGCTATTTCTTGTAAATTATATTCATTTAATAAATATATACTAATCAAAACATTAGATTTTGGAATTGTATTTTTTATACTATAATGTTTTAATGTATCAAAAAAGGACTCTAATTTTTTAGTATATAAATCTATATCTTTTTTATTATTTTTATTTTTGTAAAAATATGCTATCCACTTATAATCATTATAAGCTGCTATCTCCGGATTTAAAATTATTTTATCTATATTTGCTTTCATTTCTTTATTTGTTAAATATGAAATAGATATTTTTTCTTTTTCGTTTTCCTTAAGAAGTTTTACTGAATAATCTTTATTATTATAATCATAGTCATGTGACAATTTATAAAAATTATTGTTAATTCTATCTAATATTCCATGTATATTATTTTTATCAGAACTATATCTTTGAAAATCTTTTTGTAGATATGTATTAAATGTAGATTCTTCATCTTTTTTTAGTTCACTTATTAATATATCTCGCATTTTTTCTTCTGATAAATTATTTACAAAATTTGATAACAGTTCATCAAAAAATATTGGTCTTATAAAATCACTTTTATATTTATTATAATTCCCGTATCTATCATATTCATAATCATCATAATAATCTTCTTCATCATATTCTTCGTATTCATCTTCATAATCATTTTCTGACCAATCTTCGTGATCTTTTAGGTCTTCTGGTGAAACTGCAAAAAACAAAGCCACCATATGTTTGCATATAGTATTTCCATTAGCAAATGGACAATCACAAGATGAACTTTTAGGGTGTTTTGTATTTATCATAACATGATATGGTGTTTTATTGGTTCCTTGCACTTCTCCTTCATATTCAAAATCTGATAATTGAATATGTAAAATTACATTTCCTTCTTTAAAATAATCATACCCCCTATATACTGTTCTACTACTTGCACTATTTAAAATACTCATTTTTATCTCCCAACACTTAGTTTTTCCTATAATTAATTCAATATTAAAAAACATATTTTACAGCTCTTTAAATATTACCTATTGTATCATAATTTACTCAAATTTACTATATTTCTTTAAAAGATCTGTTTTCTTATTATTACATATTTTGCCCTTCGGGTTTTGAAAAATGACTAATAAACGCCTACAATTCGCTAAAATCAATATATTCAGATTAAATTTTAATGCCTTCGGGTTATGAGGGCTGGTTGAGATGGTTGTGAACTTTAGTGAAATTAAGGGTTTTAACTGATTTATCAATGAAAATTGGGGAAATGAATTTTAGAACATTTGTGTTATTTTTTGATGTTTTTTGAGAATTTTTTCCCCAACTTTTCCCCAATTGTTTTGTACATATGTTTGTACTTTTTAATTAAAAATGGGAAACCTAAAAAATTTATTTTGGAGGTTTTGATTATGAATAGAATTACTTATCATAAAGAAGGAGATTATTTAATTCCTGATTTGATTATGGAAAATTTTTGCGAGAATTATCATATTGGAAAATATGGCAGATTAAGATTAAATTATATTAAAAATTATAAAAGAGGATTATATACCGAATTAATGATTAAAGGAACATTATCTAAACATTTGGCTGATATTGAAAATGCAGCTAATGAAAGAATTGCTTTAATAGTTAAACAATTAGCTGAATCAGAAAATATAAATGAAGATCTAAAAAGTAGCAATCAACTTGCTTGGGTTCAAGCTATGAATAACATTAAAAATCGTGCTGAAGAAATTGTTTATAATGAGATTATTTATATATAGGAGGATTTGAGATATGAGTTTTAGAGAAGTTAATGAAAATGATATATTAAGAGAATGGTTAAATAGCAGAGAAGAAGGTTTGCTGGGATATCTTACTGAAGAAGATAAAGAGCATCATATGTATTTTGATGAGATTTCTGAGAAAGTTTTAAAAAATGTTCCTAAGCAAAATAGGGAATATGTTAAAAAACAGTTAAATAAGCTTGATGAGAATTTTCTTGACTACCTTTGCTATTGGAATGAAAAATTTTATAGAAATGGATTTGTTGATGGTGCTAGAGTAATTATGGGATGTTTAGAGGAATAATCTTATAAAACAAATAGTGGGATTTTTGAGAAAATTACTAAATTCTCAAAAATCCCACTATCTTTTTTTAATAATTATTCTATTTCAATTATTCCTAAATCAACAAAAGATATTAATAACAAACTAAGCATATATTGGTTATTTACTGATTGTTCATAATTAAAAATATCTGTATTAAATTCTTTAGTATTATCTAAATTGATTTCCTTTACATCAATCTTTTCTAAAGAATTTATTAATTCCAAAAAAGCATTTGATAATGTATCAATTGACATTTTATTATTTAAATATTTTTTATCATCAATATATTCCTTTAATTTTTGATTTTCAAAATCAAACCTTTTATCAAAGTTGCTCATATCATTTTCAAAATTAGAAATTATAAATGTTTCAATAGCTGGATAACTTAACAATAACATTCCGCCAATACTATTAAATTTGTTTTCAATATCATCATTTGGTTCTCTAGAATTAGTATAGTGTTCTGCTAAATCTTTTATTATATTTGTATCTTCTTTCCTATCTGCATCAAAAACATAATATATTGCACTATTTCTATATTCATAATCTAATCCACTATCCTTTAACAATTCAATTTGTTTATCTATAAAATCTGTATTGTTAATAGTATCAATATTACTAGTTTCAGAATTTATAATTACAACTTGAGAATAAACATTATCTCTTTTAGAAAATTGTCTATATTTCATTTTTCCATTTCTGTTTAAGCTTATAACTTCTTCATATCCTAGAATATTTAAAAATATATTTGCAATTAAATTAATTTCCCTAGTTGCCCCTTCTACAATATATAAAACTTTTCCAATATTCTTATCTTGATTAAATTTAAATTTCTTATTTAATATTTGGTAATCCATTAAACACTCCACTTAAATACATTTTTTCTAAATTTTGAGCTTCTCTTGGTTTACTATCAGACACTCTGTATAGCTTACTCCCTTTTCCAATAATATAATCTACTGTATAAATTTGGTCTGGTCTTAATAATGTATTGGTTAATAAATTAGTTGAATGTGATACAATAAACATTTGAGATTTTTCTGCTTTTTCCATAAAATATTTAATTATTTTTTCTTCTAATTGATTATGAAATGCACTACTAAATTCATCTATTATTACCATGCAGTTCTTCTTTATAGCTTGTAAAATTTGTGGTAATACTTCGACCAAAATTTGATTTCCCAAAGATTCTAGTGTTATTGGTAAACCTATATCCATATCTTTTCTCAATATAATTACTTCTTTTCTATTTTGAAAATTGAATTGCATTAATTTATTTTTATATCCACTAACATAATCAACTGTTTGATTATAATTAATTAATTTTAAGAATTCATTAAATTCCTCTTTTCCATTATTTTCAAAATAATTTCTTGTTAATTTATCTTGATTTGCACATAATACAAATTTATTTGCCTGATCAATATAAACAGAATCTTTTAAAAACTCAAACCATTCTTGTAATACATCATTATCAATGAATCTGTTTTCAAAATATACTGCTCTTAATGCTGATTGATTTTTTTGAACATTATCAATCTGCATTTTTTTACCTTCCTTATTTGTATATTCTCCATTGCTATTAATTCTAACTAAAATTTGTTTACCATCTTGCGTTAATTCTTCTTTTAATATAGTACTATTATCTGTTTCAATTGCATATTTAATATATGAATCTTTTATTTTAAATTCATATACTAATTCCATTCTTTCTTTCAAATCAGAATAAAAGCTTTTATATTCAAATAATTGAACATCTGCTTGCCATACTAATAATTCTAATAAAAATCTAATTGCTCTAATTACGTTCGTTTTTCCTGTTGCATTTCCACCTACAAATATAGCTCCTTTTAAAATATTATCACTTGTTTTATTTTCATTTGACAGTATTTCATATCCAGTTGCATTTAAATCAATCTCAGTTTTATCAACAAATGATTTAAAATTTTTCATAGATAATTTTACTAACATAATATTATCCTCCTTACTCTCTTATATTTTATCATAAATAATAATAAAATGCAATTTTTTTACACATTTTTATTTACCTTGTGTAATTTTTTTACACTTACAATATATTATGCATTAAAATAAGAAAATAATACTACTAATTTTAGGTTATTCAAAAATACTTTCAAATTCTAACGGAGCAATATCCTCATACAATAAAATAAATTGTGAATTAACTTGTCGATAATCATGATAATGTCCAAAATACCATTTCTTAAACTCACATTTTTCCATAATATTTTGAAAGTAGTCTGTTAAATAATCTTTTTTATATGTGCCACTTCCAAGTATTGTTTGAATACTTGTTGGACAACAATGCGAAATAATATAATCAACTTTATAATTTACTTTTTCTAAATTATTTATACCATTTTGCATCTCTTCTTCAGTTGGTAATTCCAAATCCCACCAAGAAAAATCTCTTATTCTAAAATATGCTCCTCTTTTTCGATATTCATATATTCTTTCTTCTTCATCAAGATTTAGAATTCCATCTTGAATATCATGTGATTTAGCACCACCAAATGCAAATATCTTTTTACCATCAATATCAAAAATTTCTCCGCGCATTAAATGTAAAACTGAATCTCTTATTTTATGTACTTTTCCTCCATGCCATTCTTCTACTGGATAATCATTATATAACCTTGTAAAGTTTTCGTGATTTCCATCAACAAATAAAGTAGTAAAATTTTTATTATTCAACCAATCTAATGCTTCTTTTTCTCTGCTACTTTCTTCTTCAAATGTCCATACTCCACCAAAATCACCACATATTATTACATAATCATCTTTTGTCATTTCAGATTGTATTGGAAATTGACCTTCAGTAAATCTTTTAAAATCTGAATGGGTGTCTCCTGTTATATAAATCATACTTACCTCCTCTATTATTTCTTTTCTTCCACCTTTTTCAATAATTCTTTTAAGCTAATTGGTTTAAAACCAATTACATCTGCTGAAACATTAATATGTAATTTTTCAGAATATAAATCTTCTGGATATTCCATTTCATTTGTTTCAGGATTTATTTTATGTAATGAATTATTATGAATATGTCCATGAACATTCACATATCCTTTAGGTATTTCAGTGTCTCTTAATGGTTTATGCGATAATATTAATTTCTCATTATTAAGTTTTAATGGACTTTCAGGAATAAATCCAAACCCTACATTTCTGAAAAATTCTTTAGATTTTTTATCATGATTTCCTCTTATTAAAAACTTTTTACCATTTAATTTTGGTATTAATTCTTTCATATCACTTTCGCTTGTTAATGCTACATCTCCTAAATGGAAAACTGTATCAAAGTCGGTAACTGTATTATTCCAATTTTCAATCAAAACTCTATTCATTTCTTCTACATCTTTAAATGGTCTATTGCAATATTTAATAATGTTTTTATGATTGAAATGTGTATCTGAAATAAAATATGTTTTTGCATTTTTTAATCCTTTATAATATTCAAATATATCTGTGATTTCTTTTCCTCCAAAATACCTTTTATAATCATCTTTTTCGTTTTCTTTCCACCACTCAAATTTTTCTTTAATTTTATTTCTTATTTCTGTAGTATCTATATCTGAGTTTTCCTCAATTGCAAATAAAACATCGATATTATCACTTCCACAAATTATAAAATCATAATTTCTTATTTCATTATATCCATATTTATCTTTTACTTTTTCTATTTTCTTATCATAAGAAATGTATAAATAATCATCTTTAAATAAATGATTTTCTTTAATATATGTATAATATAAATCTTTTACACCTGAAGTTTTTACAAATCCTGTCATATACCATATTGTTCTACTTCGAATCTCTGTATAATCTTTTGGTAAATCTTCTTTTTTAATTTTTGTAGGATATCTTCCTTTTGAATATAGAAATTCGTTTTCAGTATCAAGTATATTTCTCCAATTCTTTCTGTCAAATTTACCTTTTGTATACCAATTAGATTTTATTCTTGCCATATCATTCTTCCCCCCTTTCACATTATTTGTGTTTGTTTTTTGATATATTTATGTTTATTTTTTGAACATTATATTGTAAAATATTAGGCAGATTTCTCTGCCTTAAATATTATTTTTCTTCTTGCTTTCTTTTAAATTCAATAAATTCTAATACTTCTTTTTGTGATTTATTAGATAATTCATCAAATGTTCTTGAAAATTTTGCAATTCTTTTTTCTCTATCTTCCCCTGTATATAATTCTTCCATAGATAATCCATATATCTTTGAAAAGAAATATAATTCCTCAGCTGTAATTTTCCTTGTTCCATTTTCAATATTTGTTATAACCAAACGTCTTACTCCTAGCATTCCAGCTATTTCTTCTTGTGTAAACCTTGTTTTTTCTCTTATTTTTTTTAATCTTCTACCTAAATTATCCATATTTATTATCCTTTATTTGATATATGTAGTTTATCATATAAAGTTTGATTTTGCAACATTGATATTTTATTTTTGAACATTTTTATTTTGTCTTATTAACTTTTATTTTTATGTATCAATGTACACACTCTTTTGCATTAATATCAAAAATTCTACACCCGCCATGACAAATATTAAAATAATTACATTTATTGCAATTATTATTATTTATCTTTTCTCTAATTACTCTAAATTCTTTACCGTCTCTCCAAGCATCTTCAATATTCATTTTATGTAAATCTTCCCCTTTAATTTTATTAATCATAAAGGAACATGGATACATCTTCATTTCCTCTGAAATAAATGCTGAAAATCTGCCTGCTTCACAAAAATCTACACTTTCTACATTTAAATCATTAATTTCTTTTACTAAGAAAGAAATTGCGCAACTATCAAATCCTACTTTAAAAGGTAATGGTTTATGATTTATTATATGAAAAAAATCACTTAATTTTTTAGTATTTTTTAAATTATATATATCATATTCTATTTGTGGTTTATAATTCAGAAAAATTATTGCATTAATACCTTCAATTTCTTGTGGTAATTCGTCTAATATTTTAATAGCTTTATCAATAGTTTTAGAGTTCAATATAAAATGTATATTTGTTTTTATTTTATTATTAATAAGTTTCCTTATAGCTTTGAATGATTCCGTATATGGTTCATATAAACTTACTGCAACAGCACCACAAAATTTTTGACTTGCTTTTAGTACTTCTTCTGTTAACCCTCTTCCATTTGTTGTATATGATGGAATAATCCCAAACTCACGAGTTATTTTTAATAATTCTATAAAATCAGGATGTTGATTAGGATTTCCTCCTCCAAGAGCTACTTGCATAACTCCTAAGTCGCTTGCCTGTTTTATAATATTTTTATAATTCTCTATACTCATATGCTTACCATTTACATTTGATTTTCTATAGCAAAAATCGCAGTTGTTTTCGCAATAATTTGTTATAGATATATCAAGCAATTCTGGACCTTCTAATCTCATAAATGGATCTATTCCATCATATCCATTTCTCATCATAAAACCATTTTTCTTATTAAAGATACAATAATACTTACTTTTCTTATTATTCTTTATTATATATCTATTCATTAAATTTCACCTATTTCTCCATTCAGATAAAAATCATCTTCTACTATTAAAAAACTTTCCATACTAAAAAAAGCTTCTGTTTCTGTTCCTCCATTATCTGTACTCAAATTTCCCCAATATACATGATGTCCGTTTTTTTATATGTTCTTCTACTTTTTTTATTGTATCTTCCTCAAAATGTTCACTTTCTAAAAATTCTCTAATACTTTTTCCTTTTCCATATCTTTTAACATACTCAACTAAGTCTTCTTTAGCTCCATCTATAGCTTTAAATAATTCATCAAATATAAAATTTAATTTTGAATTACCTTGCACCCCTATTTTATTCATAAATAATTTCTTTGAGAGTTCATCTTTAGATGCCAGTATAAAAGATGTTGAAGAACTATTAGTTACAAAATCTGTTTTTATTTTCATTTATCTAACCTCGCTATCAATATATTAAAATTATTTATTAAATTTTCGTCATACTTAAAATAATAAGAAATGTTATAACTATTACTGTCTATATTCAATTTGTATAAACTATAATCTTCATTACAATGTTTTATTAATCTCTTTATCTCATTATTATTTAATAACTCTTTATTATATAAATATTTTTCAAAACTTTCATATTCCTCCATATAATACTTTGTATACATTTCTTTCATATCAATATAACCTGTAAATACACAATTATAAATTTTCTTTAAATATTTTTCTGCAAATGAATTCTCTCTTACTTTAGATAATTTTAAAAATCTTTCTAAATATGTATTAAAATCAATATTATTAGGAGCTATACAATAAAAATCTTCACCTTTTTTAATAATCTTCATTGTCATCCTCCTTTTTCTTTAAATATTTTAATAATTCCTCTAGAACAGTATTTTTTTCTATCTTTGTATTATTTTTATTATAAATCATTTGTAATTTATCTTTAACATCTTTTTTTAGCATTATACTTCCAGAAACTATATGATACGCAATATCCTTTATATTTTTATTAATTTCTTCTGGAACATTATTATTCATCTCATATAATGTTTCAATTGCCATATCAGGTAAATATTTTATATAAAGTTCCCAAAATTCATTTGTCTTCCAACTACTTACATTATATAAATAAATGGTTATCTTAAATAATTCTTTATAAATTCTTGAATTTTTTCTCCTCAATATAGATTTAAAGTTTTCAATCATTTTGTCATATGGCCATATTGGCCTAACGCCATAACTATAATAATTATTAGAAAATTCTGGTTCAAATTTTGCTCTTATAAAACTCTGATATTCTTCATAATCTTTTTCACAAAATGAATCCATTATATTATATAAATTTTTTATATTTAATTTTTTAAAATACAATGTATCATATCTAAAAATCAAATCTAAAATAATTTTATCCTTATTTTCACCATCATTTAAAAACTCATTTTTTATTATTTCAATATCTTCATCACTTATCTTTTCGTCTACTAATTTAAATATATTTTCCCAATAAACTATATTATAATCATCACTTGTTTTTAATATTTCGACTAAGTCTTTACTACACATTCTTCCGATAAAGAACAAATAACCATACACACCTTCTTTAATGCTAACATTGGATTTTTGATTTAAATCTTTAATAAATTTTTCTATCTGCTCTTTATTAAACTTTTTTGCTATATACTTAGCCATACAAAAATCTCTAAACTCGTCAAATGTAAAACTAATAACCGTTTTCTGCTCATTTAAAAACCCTTCTTTTATTATTATATCATCTTTTAGAACAACGTCGTTTAATACTAATTCATGTACTAGTTCTACTTCTTCACTGTTTAGAATATCTATCGGTATATTATAATACTGACAACTGTTAATCATATAATCTATTATTTTATCTAAAACATTATTATATAATTTTCCCGATCCAAATTTTTTATTATTATATGCTTCTATTTTCTTGTCAATATACATTTGAAATGTATTATACTTATAAATATCATACATATAAAGCTGTCTTTCTCCTTTATTTGCTTCGCAAAAAAATCTTAATAATAACGTGTCTCTAGATAATCTGTCAAAAATATTTTTTAATAAACTATACCTTCTTATTGTTATATCAAAAAATTTCAAATATCCCCAAAATATTCTATCTTGAAAAACTTGGTTATAATTGAACATTTTAACTCTTTTAAAATTTTTAGAATATATTCCTGTGTCTATATTTTTAAATTTTTCATCATAAAATTCATCTCTTGTTGTCATAATAACCTTTATAAAATTAAATCCATCAATTCTTTCTAAAAATTGCCTTACTACATTAGAAAAATCATCAAATTTATTGTTTTCATTTAAACCATCTATTACTATTACAAATGGTTTAAATGTTTTTTCATATTCTTCTTTTAGCATATCTAATATATATTCTATACTTTTATTATTTAAAAAACTAATAATTTTATCGCATACAAATTCATATAAATCCTTATCTACTTCATAAGCATTTATGTATAATACATAAAAGTTCTTTTTTAATAAAAAATTTTTTGTAAAGTCACAAATAAAATTAGTTTTACCTTGTCCTGCTCCATTTGTAAGAATCAAATATCTGTACCTTATATATTCTATATTTTCTTGAATATCACTAAAATCAAATTGTAAAGCTCTATTGTAATAATCTCTTGTTTCTCTATCATAAAGATCCAATCCACTCTCTAATAGCTCTTTCATTTGATTTTTATCTTCAATAAGTTTTCTAGCTTTTTTAAGATCTTCTGATAATTCTTCTGAAGCCTTTAATAGTTCTTCATCATTTTCTATTTTATCTGTAATTCTAAAATTAATAGTATTTCTAAAATTTTTCTTTAAAAACTCATTAACATCCTTATAATTCAATGATTGTATTTCATCTATTGCTTTATTAATAAACAATTTTGGTTCTGCAAAAAATCTCATATACTCTTTAAAATTATTTTGCTCTACAAATATTTCTGGAATATATTTACCACTTTTTATATTCTTTTGTATTTGTTGCTCTGTATATATATTCATTTTTTCTTTAAAACTTTTCTTTATTCTATTAGCTTCAATATATCTTTCATTAATGTATTGTACAAATGACGATACACTAGATACTTTAATTTCACTTGCCCTATCTGCTGAAATTCTTTGTTCCTGTACAATTCCTATTATCATTTCATCTACAATTACTGGTGAACCTGACAAACCTTTGTAGTTTATTGCTTGTCCAACACTTATATTAGATGCCTGCATATCAGAAATTCTTTCTTCTTCAATTATACTATGAGTTCCTATACCTTTAATATAATGCATTATCTGTTCTTTAGTTATATATCCATATATTTCCCATTTATCATCTTCATTCGGAGTATAATCTTGAGTCAATAAATGATTAATATTCTCATTTACTGGTCTTTCTAGTTTTAAAAGACCTATAATTTCATTTTCGTTATTTGGATATTCTTTAGCTTTCAAAATGTCCCCATTATGTAATTCAATTTTATATTCTTCTTGATGCATTAAATGACTTGCTGTTAATATTAAATCATTATCTATTAAAATCCCTGTTCCTACATCACTTGTTCCAATTACTTTTACTATATACTTAGGAAATTCCATACATTTCTCCTTTTAAATTATTAATTCGTTACTAATAATACATTCATAATTATATTTATTTTTTTCTTCTTCTTCTTTTAATATTCGTATATTATCTATGTCATAATTAAAAATAAGTTTTTTATTATTTTTATTATTTATTATAATATCAGCTAATATGCTTTTGTCTGGATGTCCATATTTTTTTCCATCTGTAGATATGATATAATTACTAGCAATAATATTTTCCATTATTTCACGATTATTCCAATAACTTCCATGATGAGGAATTTTTAGAATGTCAACCTTAAGTATTTTCTCAATGTTATGCTTTTTTTCAAAATATAAATCTCCTGTAAATACCATTTTAATATCATTAAATTTTATTAAGATACCTATTGATACATCGTTAACTATAGAATATATACGTTTTTTATGATTAAGCTTTAACCATTCTATAATATCTTTGTCTATTTGTTCAGATATTGTTTCTGTAGTTTCAATACATTCTTCATTATTTAACATCAACGTTTCAAAAAAATCTATAAATTTTTCACTTTTATTAATCTCATAGTCTTTTCCAAATAATACTTCTAATTGTTTCTCTAGATATTTAGTATATCTTTCTATTTTTAATTTACTTGGTGAAATTACATCTATAATAGCATTTCCCATCTTTATATTTTCAGTTTGCACTACTATGTTATCTATAAACTGTATATTTATTGGATAATTTAACTTATTACAAATATATTCAAAAGATTTTAAGTCATTCGCACTTACATAATTGTTGTTTTCATCAAAAGAATCCATTTCATTATATGCTTTTATTATTCGCATTTTTTTAAATTGTCTTTGATTTATATTATTAGATAACTTCTTTTGAAAAACTAAATTTTTAAAGCCATTAAACCATATATTTTCAATTTTTATAATACTAGGATTATTATAATCACCATTTTCTTCTAGCAACCTTTTTGCTCCACCAATATGATCTTTATCAATATGAGTTATTACTAATAAAGTAATCTTTTTTCCTATTTTTTTTAATTCTATAAGTAATGGCTTTAAATAATTATAATACGTCTCTTTAAATCCTGTATCAATTAATATACATTCATTATTATTAAATTCAATTAAAAAACAATCCCCCGCATTCGCTGGTAAAATATGAATTTTAGCATTCCAATCTGCCATACATAATCAATTCCTTTCTAAAAAGTTACAAAAAACATATAGAATAACTAATATAAACTTTTTATTTTTCTAAACTTTTAAAATAATTATAAGCTTTAACTAAACAATATAATTCTCTAATATTTGAAATGTTAGCATTAAATGGTTTAATTCTATCACTAAAATGATTAATCAATATCATTTCCATATCTTCATTATTCCAATACTCATATAATTTAGTATAATAATAACTTGAATTTTTAGTGAAATATTCTACTTTACTATCTATAATATTTTCAACCCCATTTATGTTTTCTATTTTTTCAGGATATTGTAACGCATTATATAAATGCTGTACTTGATTAATTAATACGTTTTTAAACTTTTCATACAGTCTCTTATTTTGTTTGTCTGTTATTTCTGTAGTTAACAACATTTTTACATCTTTTATTGCTACATTATATCTGCCATTTAATCTTTTTTCATCTTCTTTTATTAAAATATTTAATTGTTTGATAGGCTTATCTATTTTTTGTATTTTAATTTTCGATAATTCTTTTTTATATGCATTGATCATTACTAAAAAATCATTATAAATATTATCTAAATAATCAATACATTTATCTAAATACTTTTCTATTTCTTTAAAGCTAAATCCAAATTCGAGTTGCTCCCATGATTTTCTCTTATCTTTTTTCCATAACAACGTATAATAATCCCAATTTTTTGCTTTTCCATAAAGCTTATCGGGTAAAGAATTATATGGAGTAGGATAAGTTGAAACAATAAATTCATTATTATCTTTAAGTTTTGTTGGATGTGCTCCAAAAATAGCTCTAATATTTTTAAAGTACTCCCAATCATCCTTTTCTTTATCTTTAAAAATTTCACTACTTTTATAAAACAATCTAGCTTTTTCATTATCTTTAGCTATTTTGTTAATATCGTTTATTCCTTCAATAACTATATCAACCGATGAAAGAAATAAATAGACTTCTCCCCAATTATAATCTTCTTTATTTTCTTTTAATAACTTTTCACTATTTAAATAACTCTCAACTGTTCTGAACCAGTGTACTGCTGAACAAATAATATTCCATTTGTCGTCAGGATATTTTTTATCGAGCACTAATAAAATATCATCTTGGTTTTCACCATTAATAAATTCACTTAGCCCATTTAGTTTTTCTAATCTCTCTTCATACTTCATTTGGCACACACCCTTATTTTAAAAAACTTTCTAAAAATTCAATAACAGCAACTGGATTTTCTTTTATAACCTTATCCAATTTTTTCATTTCTTCTTGAAGTTGTTTTAAATCATTATTACTTTGTTTAATATAATCCTTATTTATATCTTCATATAGTAAACCACTATACCTACTTAAGTATTCTTTTGTATATTTTTCTCTATTAATATCTGATATTAAAATATACCATCCTACGAACATATACTCATATCCAATTGAATTACAATCATCATTAGTAATATACTTTAAACAACAATTCAATAAAACTTCTAAAAAGTACATATTTTGTTTGGCTATCATTAAAAATAAATCCTCATCATTATTCAAAGTACCTTCAACCATTTCATTTACAACTAAAGTACTGTGTGTAAATAAACATAACTTATCATAATACTCATCTAACAACTTCTGAATCTGCCTATTACTCAAATCTCCAAACATGTCTTTATCTATCATTTTTAATTTTGCTTTAAAAAGATTTCTAAGTTTTTGCTGTTTAGTATAAACTCTATCTTCATCTCTCAATCCCAATTTTTTAAATTCTTCATATACGTTAGAATCTAAATATATCATCATTCCCATAACAAGATTTTCAAAAGCAGATCTTATTAATGTGTTTGAATCTACTAGACTGTTATTTTTAATTAATTTTTGCACATTCTTTATAGTCATGTACGATTGATTTAACAAATTGCAACTTTCTTTAGGCAAATTCTTATCATCCATTAAATATAATTTCTTAATATTTTTACTTGTGCTTCTTCTTAAAGGAACTATGCATTTGCTTTTACAAAGATTTCTAAACATTTTCTTTAATTCAATTAATCGATCTTTAGTTAAAAATTCTAATAGTTTATATAATTTTTCTTCCCTATTTTCAGTACCAAGTGCATTTAAAATATCTTCTGCTGTTATATCTGTTTCATTATCTTTTTCCAAATTTATTTCTCCTTATTAAGAAAAGCAAAATAATCCTGTAATACCTATACATTCATATTTTGCTTCTCTTTAGTTTATAATTTATTAAAATATTCTCTTATCTTATTAGCCATTAAGACTCTTCTCTTTTGTAAAAACTCTTCATAATTCTCAACAGACATATTAATTATATCTTTTGGAATAGCACTTTCTTCTAAATTCTTATATAAATCATCTTCTGAATTTATTAAGCCATACTTATTTTCTTTGCCATTACATTGTGCCTTTACATCTGCCATATAATCTTTTGGAGCTCTGTTACTTACTGCAATATTTATTTCTGTTTGCAACATTGTAAAATTAGCAATTTGGTTATATTGTTGCTTATTATTATATCCATTCTTCTGTAAATAATCTTTAGGAAAAATATGATGTACATCTCCTCTATTTTCAATCAAATATTGCACTTTTATGCTGTCTGATAGAAATCCTCTATCTCCTAAAAAAATTTGTGCTGCTAAAAATGTTTTCCAGAAAGGACTGCTTGTTACAGGAGTATTTAATCTATCTACCAAATAATTTGTCCAGAAAGATTCTGATAGTTGTCTTTCTTCTTCCTCTCTTATATACTTTTCAATATCTGCATTATCATTTAATCTTCTAATGTCATAATCAAAAGCAGATTCTGGAGATGAAGTATATCTTTGAGTTAAAATAGACATTACTACCCATCTTCTAACTAATGTTTGTATTTTGCTTGATTCAATATTCTTTTCTCTTAATACTAAATATAATATATATCCAAAATTCAAAACATTTTGTGATCTTACTAAACTATCGTCTATAATACCAGCAGATTTTAGTATCATTATATATCTTTCAAAATTACTTTGATTTACAAATTGTTTAACTCCGTCATATAATGTTTTAAAACTTTCTTCAACTATATCTTCTCTGTACTCTCTTGTTTCAAAATCACGTCCTGATAATAAGCTGACTAAATCTGCTAATTTACCTCTTTTAAATTTATAAGTAAAAGCTACTCTTAACACATCAGTATAAGAAGGTAAATATAAATCTTCATTCTTATCTTTTATCCATTCTATTTGTCTAAATATATCCTTCTTGCTAAATTCAATATCATTATTTTTTATATTGTCATAATCAACTGGAGTTTTAGCAAAATGGCAAAAGTAATCAATAGCTTTTCTAATATCATTTCCTTCATATTGTTCATTGACACTTATTTTTGACATAGCAAAATCAGCTTGAGATAATACTACACCTTCTGAATTTATTCTAACAAATATTTCAGTAACAGTATCTATATCTAATGATGATCCTAGTTCAATTCTTCCTATAGTAACATTTTTTACTGCTAACAACTTATTAATTCTTTTATTAACTTCGTTTGGGCTCATTTCATACTTATTTGAGTAATCAGTAACAAATTGCCATGTATCTATATTTCCATCTTTCATAAATTCTGATATATCTGGTATCCACTCATCTTGTTTTTCTATCGCAGGGTTTAACGTTTGAAACTCTTCCTCTTTTATATTAAAAGCAATTTTTATTCTTTTCTTTTTATAATTGTTATCAAGCACTTCTTGTCCCAATAAAGCAGCCGTTAATGCTGTAATTCTTTGTTGCCCATCTATTAACACTTGCTTACCTTCAGATGCTGTTCCATCTTTTAATTTTACATCTGGACTTTTCCATGTAATTATATATCCTACTGGATAACCTTTATATAAAGAATCTATTAGGTTTCTTACCTTTGTAGAGTCCCATACAAATGGTCTCTGAATTTCAGGTATTGCAATTGTTCCATCACTTACAAATCCTAGTAAAGTACTTACTGATACATTATTAACTTCAAAATTTGGCATGTTATATTTCTCCTAACTTATTTTTCATCTACTTTTAACTGTTCAACAAACTGTTCTTTTGTTATCATAAACTCTTCTCCATTTTTAAATTGTGTTATATACCAGATATCTCCTTTTAATACTGGTAAATAAAAATAATAATTAGTTAAGATTGAAGATTGCTTATAGCATTTTTTTAATTCTTCAATTTTTGCTTTATAGCTTTCAGAATCAATATTTATATTTGAACTTGGATTTACACTCTTTACTTCAAATATATGAATTCTATCAAAATCATCTTTCATAATAAAATCTGGATAAGATGAATAGATTCCATTTAAATAGTATTCATATTTTATATCTGAATTAGATATAAAATTTTTTCCCCATAAGAATTTTTCTTTCGGATCTATTTTTTCTTTTTCCTCAAATAAGCTTATACTGTTTTTATTAGGATTATTTCTTCCTGTAATTACTTTTTTTATAATGCTATTTTTATTTATATTTTCTTTATTTGAAATTTCTTTCAAAAAATCCGCCCATTCTCTTTCTGCCTCACTATCAAAAGAAAACTTATCAGCTCCATCGTTTCTTTTCCAAACCCAGTCAGAAATGTTTTCGTAATTTCCATTATCTACATAAGAAGATTTCTCTGGAAAAGATGTTAAGCATTCATTTCCATTATTATCTTTTTTTATTTCCATACTTTCTTCATAATTATAAATATAATTATTATTTTCAGTAATAATATTATCCAAATAATTATTGAAAATCCACCATTTTTGGTAATCATCAGCATAATCATAGCACATTTTTTGTATTTCATTATCTGCTCTAACTAATTTCTTATACATTGAAAAAATATCATTATATGCTGGTTCATTTTTTTGATCATGTATAAAAGTATCAATGTTAAATTCTCTTTTTTGTGATAGTGGTTTTAGTTTAGTAGTTTTTATTTTAAGATTATTTGTTATATCAGAATACTCCTCATATAATCTTACATTTCTAACCTTTTTCCCATCTGTAGGTTGATTTCCCCATATCCAAGATGTTAAAGCTAATTCTTTAGCTTCATCATCTAAATTTTCAAAATCTAATAATCTAGGATTTCTTCTAACTCTTCCCATTACTTGTTCATCTAATTGTTCACTTTGTGTTTCTCTAATTTGATATAACATGCATGCTCGAGGAATATCCCAACCTTCTGAAATAACCATCTTGAATATAATTATATCAATTGTGTTTCCTTTTGCATATTCTTTCCACTTACTTACAGGCAATTTTTTTGCTTTAAAATAATCATTAGTATCACAATCTTTATCTTTATCAACAATTAACATCCATTTTAAATCTTGATGTTCAGCTTTAGAAAGTACAGGAAATATTTTATTGTTTAATTCTTCATCAGATTTATTTTTATTTGAAATTTGAATAATTAAACAAGGATTAATTCCAAGTTTATTATTATATCTTTCTTTTATTAGTTCGAATTTATTAATCGCATCTTCAACGGTATCCTCATCATCACCAAATTCAACTCTTTTTATCAATTTTGCATTTATTGCATCCTCATCTGTTATTTCTACATCAGGAGTTTGCCCTCTCCTCATATTCGGTGTTGCTGAAAAATTGATTGTTTTCTTAAAAAAGCTATCAGACAAATTATCTAAATTATTTGTAGCAACATGACATTCATCTTTTATTAAATAAATATCTTTTTCCATTCCTCCAAAATATCTGTTTAAAGTAAGTGTATTTAAGAACTGTTCCATAGCTCCTTGCATTAATCTTCCGCCTTTTTTATATAAATCTCTAGGTAAAACATATACATTCTTATCAGTAGGAATATATAATGCTTCTTCTCCAGCAATCTCACTATTTATCAAATATGGATTTAAGTTTGAAAATTTTCCCATTTCAGAATAAGATATAAATTTATCATAATTCTGTTGTGCTAAACTTCCTTTTGATAATGAAGAAACCAAAAAGATAACATCTTTATTATTTTCAAGAATTCTATTCATAAAATCAGCCATCATATAAGTTTTTCCACTACCCGTAGGAGCTTTAAAAGTTATTTCATCCTTGCATTCTATAATGCTAATTAAGCTATTTACAGCATTATTTTGTAATTCAATTACTTCCTTTAGCATTATTTTTCCTCCATTCTATTTTTCCATTCATTATCACTTTCTATATTTCTTTCAGTAATTTCAAAATTACTACAAATCCATTCAATTTTGTCTTTAATATTCGAAAATTTAGGAAGTTCATAAGATGTTTCATCTATTACATCAAATGGTGTTTTTCCTATAGTACTTTCAAAGTTTGCAACCGTTTCTATTTCATAAACATTTAGTCCATCACCATATGGTTCATTATTCCTAATCCAATCAAAATTTTCATTTCCATCATAACATTTACCTGTCATAATTCTTTTCAAACGTTTAGAAGTGACATCATACGCAATTCCATTTGGATTCATACTTGTAACTTCGTTGTTCGTGCATAATATAAATTGTCTTTTTCCCTTATCTTCTCTGTTTAATTCAAGTACAGCTTGCGCAGTCGTCCCAGATCCAGCAAAAAAATCTAGTATTATAGCATCTTTTTTAGTACACGACATTTTTATAAGTTTTGAAATTAAATTTACTGGTTTAGGATTTTTAAATAAATCATTTGAATTTTTGAAAATTTTGTCAAGTTCTTTTTTTCCAAAATCATTTGAACAATCGTTTTCCATAAATGATAATGTTGTATAGTATTTTCCTGCTTTATCATTATATTTAATATAAAACTCTCCATTATCATTTTTTTCAATACTACAATTTAAATATGTTTTAGTATATATTCTAGGCTTTCCATTTTTACCATTTTTAACAACAACAAAATTATTTTCTAAACCAAATTTAAATTTATCCTTTCCCCATCTCCAGGCCCAATCGGATTTTTTATAATCACCAGCTTGACGTGCTTTATATTTATCATAGTCACCACCTGGATATATAATATTCCCCTCAATTTCAATAGGATAGTCTAAAGATTTACTATAAGATAAACTATCATAATCCAAACATTGATTAAGTTTATATTTACCTCTTTCCTCCACATATTCATCCTCTAAATTATAACTACTATCATCTAATTCATCTAAAGAAAAAATAATTTCATTTCCAGGCATCGCATATGCCAAAACATAATCATGATTTTTTTGAATTGTTGTAGTTGATTTTCCGCCTTTTTTTGTTATACGAGGTGCAGCAAATAAAAAACCTATTTCTCCAAAAATTTCATCAAATAAACATTTTACATATGCTTGATTTCTATCATCAATACTGCAAAAAATTACACCATTTTCTTTATTTAATAATTCCTTAGCTAATAATAATCTTGGATATAACATAGATAATAAATTATCTCTTGTTAAACTGTTTTCATAATTCATTTCTGCAAATCCTCCCATTTTATCCTTGCTATATGGTGGATCTATATAAATTACATCTATTTTATTTCTATGAGTTATTAATAAATTTAATAAAGCATCGTAATTATCTCCAATAATTAATTTATGTTTTATGTCAGTATTATTATCTTTAAAACTAAGTTCTTCATTTTTCTTTAAATACTTAATTGTATTTGTAAGTTTTTCAAATCTCTTATCAAAATGTAATCCTGTTCTTTTATATGTAGTACCCAATTCTCCAATCATTATTGCTTCATTTATACTTTCAGCAGAATTAATCAATTTAATTATTAATTGTGCATTTGTATTTTCAATAATCTTATCCTCTATTCTTCTTTCAATTTCATCAATTAATGATTTTTTCATTTTTTCTAATTCTTCCATTTTTGCCCCCATAATTTAATTACAATAACTCTATAATATCTTATATCATAAAATCCTTTTTTTAACAACAAAATTTGACAAATTTAGTAAATAAAAATCTATCTTCCAAAATCAAATTCTGATTCTAGAAAATAGACTTTTCTATCTGACTTTTTTCTTGTCCTTTACCTTATTTTTCTCATTCTGCTTATTCCACTTTTCTTCCTCAATAAATTTAATTTCCTCCACAATTTTATTTGTTCTTTTAATAATATCATCACAATAAAACAATTCTCTTTTAACATTTTTAATTTTATCAGTGACCTTTATAATTTCTTTAGTAACTATATCTTTACTATCTCCGCTCTCTAAGCCTTTCCTTTTATAATAAAGCCTATTCCTCTCATTATATAAATTCTTTAACTCATTCTGTTTTAGCTCTTTACAATTTCTAACATCATCTAATGTTCTCAATTTATATTTACAAATCATATTAGCTTCAGCAGAATATTGATCTAATCTTCTTATTTCTCGCCTCATCTCAGGAGACATCTTATATTTTTGTTGTTTCTTTGGGTAAACTTTTAATAAAAAGCAATAATATCGAAACAATGCTACCAATCCTTTAGGTTTATACAGATTTTTAGCATGTCCATGATAAGTAAATTTCCTTGCTGGAATTGTTGCGACAAAATTTACTCTCTCTTCTGTTTTCCATGGATTTATTTCAAAAATAATATGTCTAATATTATCCATAGAATATTCTTCTCCAAATCTTCTTTCAACTCTTATATTTCTTTTATATGGTTCTTTTCTTATACTTAATTTACCACCTCTGTAATAATACTTATATCCCATAGAAGATAATATATTTTCAAATTGCCTTTGACTTAATGCATGATTTATTGCATAATCTAAATCTTCTTTTGCAAATTGAATATATTCAGATTCTTTTGTACTTTTCTTATAATAATTTTCAAAATTTATTCCAGATTTACAAGTCTTCTCTTCTAAAACACTTAACCCATATTCTTCACAAAGTTCATCAGAAGTTTTTCTAAGTAGTGCCGTATTTTCCCTATTGCTATAATACTTTTTTCCATCTTTAAATGAAACAGAATTTAGCACAAAATGATTATGAATATGATCTGTATTTAAATGAGTTGTAACTACAACTTGAAATCTATCTCCCCACATTTCATTTGCAAGTCTAACTCCAATTTCATGTGCGAGTTCTGGTGTTACTTCTCCTTCTTTAAAAGATTGCTCACCATGAAATGCAAGTATTTTATCAGTCTTCCCATTAATTATTTTTACAAATTCCATTTCTTTTGCTGCGTTCTCCACTTTGCAATTTATTCCTGTCACATAAAATTGTTTTTCAGTTTTGTCTGCGTTTGTTGCATACATCAAAACATCCCTAACATTTTCAAATTTATCCATTCCAAATTCATAACAATCATTTTTTGTTTTCTCTTTATTTTTTATATAATTGATTGCATTATCTATTCTTGATTCTACCTTCCAAATTTTTGTAGTTGCCATCTTATCACCTCCATTATTTTTTATAAAAAGGGGATTGGGGAATTTTCCCCATATTGAATTTCGAGCTGAAGAAATTCATTGCTTGCTAATTCAAAAAACACCCTATTTTTGTACCTCATTATGTTCTTATTACTTCATCATAATAGAGCAAAAAGTACCTGAATCATTTACTTAATCCAGGCACTTTTAATACATATTTAAATTACATATCGAGAATAAACTCTTCTTTTAAATTTGATTCTTCTTTCTCTTTCACGTTCACTTATTAATCTACATGGTAAGGTTTTATATCCTGCTAATTTCATTGCAGTAAATCTATTAAAACAGTTATCTAGTATATAATCATCACCTATTTTAGTAACAACAAATGGAATTATCCTCTCTCTTTTTTGCAATGATACTTGATAATTTTTCATCATTTCATCATCTAATAATCTAACATCTTTACTAATTATTTTTATTTTTTCTACTGGTATTTCAACCACTTTTTTATAATCTTTCATACTTTTTATCTTCCTTTCTCTTTACATTTTTTTCATTTTATATTAAAATATATTTACAATTAATTGGGTTAGTATTTTTAGTTTAGCGACTTTTACTAACTCTTTTTTCATTTATAAGCGTTACTCCATAACACATCTGATATAGTTTATTAATAACTGCATCAGCAAGTTCTTCATCTTGTCCTTCTTTGAATCTTTTAGATAAACCATTCTTATCAAATCTAGTGGTAATAATTATTGGTAATCTATTCTCATTTCGATTTTCAATTATAGTATATAATTTTTCTAATGCCCATTTACTTACTCGTTCTGTTCCAAGATCATCAATTATTATCATGTCAATATTAGAATATAATTCTATTAATTCATTCTCAGATATGGTATTATCTGCAAATGTTTCTTTTACTTTATCTAACAAAGTTGTAAGCCTTCCAATAAGAACTATCTGTCCTTTTTCAATAAGTTTATTTGCAATTGCTGCAGCTAAATGTGTTTTACCAACTCCTGACGTGCCTGTTATTATCAGTCCATTGGTTTGCTTTTTTGCAATACATTTTTCTGTATAATCTTCAATAATCTTTATCGCAATATCATTTACTAATTCCTTATTAAAGTTTTCAAAGTTCATATTTTGATAATTCTTCTTCATATAACTATCTTTATATAATTGATTTATTATCTTTCTATAATGCTCTCTTTTCATCTTCAAATAATCTTCTTTATCATTTTTAGCCCAGTACTTTTTAGATTTTTCACAATCACATCTTTCGTATTCGATACAATCTGGTGAAACATTTTCATAAAGATAATCAAATCCAATTGGCTTTAATTCTTTATTGCAGAATCCACATTTTTTCAATTTTCTGTTGATAACTTTAGTTAAAACTATATTCTCTGAAACCATTTTTGTCCTCCTTTCCTCTATTCTCTTCTTTACTTTCTTCTTTTGTTATCTCTTCTATTTTTTTCTCTTCTTCTGCGTTACCTAACGTTACTGTAACGTTACTTTTTTCACTTTCACTCTTTAACTTTTCACGATGTTTTCTTTGTCGTTCTCGACCTTGTTCTCTAATTTTTTCACATTTATCAATACTTTGATAAACATTCCAATTCTTAATTAGAAATGTTTCCCCTTCTTTTATAAGCATTTCTAATTCTACAAATTTATTCAAAATTTTTTCTATTTTTTTATAAGATTTTCCCATAATCTTTGAAAAATTTTGAATTGTCATTGGATTATTTTCTCCAATTTCTAATCTTCCTTCATTATTACATTCAACTGCTAACGCAATTAACTGTATCCATACTCTAAAGTATGTGTCACCATATGGAAGTTTGAGAATAATTTGTATCTTTCTATTAGAAAAGATATTTGATTCAACTTTGAACCACTGGATATCATACATGTCACCTCCCCTCCTAACTTTGCTGTTAATAATTAACTGAATCTTGCTCTTTTTTATTTAGATATTCGTCTAAAACTTGTACTCTAAATAAATACTTGCCACCCACTTTAGAACATGGTATTTGTTTTTGTCTTACTAATTGATTAATTAGCCAATATGATATTCCCAAATACTCTGCTGCTTCTTTCATTGTTAGGGTTGTTCTTTGTACTTTTTGAAGTTCCATTGTCATCACCTCCAGTCTTGTAAATAACTTATTTTTATGAATAAGTTTGTTTTTTTATAAAAAATCATAAAATCTATTGCATTTTGTTTTAATCTGTTGTAAAATAATTATGTGAGAAATTTATTTAATAGATTTATCATTTTTTACAAAGTGATTATATAAGGGTTTTTATAAAATGTCAAGAAAATTCATAAAAGTTTTTTAAAATTTCTCACAAAATTATACTAAGGAGTTGTTTAGGAATGTTAAAAAGTCCTAATATACCAAGCAACTACGGCTTTGGTATTTGGTTTAATAAAAAAGAAAAAAGAGAATACTATGTTACACCTTTAGTAAATTGTCAAGTAAAATTTTATAAGAATATAAATTTTAAGTATGGAGAACTTTTACTAACAACCGAATCTCCAAAATTTAAGAAACCAGTTTGTGATGTAATAAAAAATAACTATTATAGTCCTATGGAAGAAAGATATGGTATGTTCTTAATAAAATTTTTAAATGCTGACTTTACTGATGTTTTTTCAGCATATAAAACATTCTTTGCATTCTATGGAATTGAATTTTTGAAAGAATATGTTAATAATTTTCCAGATATACATTCTTGCAAAACCGCTAATGATTATCTTAATTTATTGACTAAAGTATTTAAAAATTCTAAAGAAAATCTTATTAGCTTACAAAAAGATATTAGAGAATGCGTTGATTTTACATATAATTTAGATAATTCAAATTCATACAATGATGTATATCCTCATATTCGATATTTATCTCATGCTTTAAAAAATGATTTATATAGATATACAAATAATACTAATGTATATTTTAATAAACTATTTGTTAATGGTACTGATGGATTAAGTCCTAATTTAGCTAATCCAACTAAAGTAAGTAAAAGTATAAAAGATGGTAAATTATCTTATAAATTGAGCAATATATATCATTCAACTGCTTTATCTAATATAGTATTTATCAGTTTGGATGAAATTGCGCTGAATACATATGTTACAATTAAAAAATGTCAAAACTGTGGTAAATACTTTATTCCTATATCAAAAGAATCTGAAATATATTGTGATATTATGTATTATGACAAAGAAAAAACTTGTAGAGTAAAAGGTGCTGCAGAAACATTTAAGAAAAACATTGGAGATGTTGAAGCATATAAACTATATAAGAAAACTTATCAAAAAATATTAATGCAAATTCAAAGAGGGAAAACTAGTCCATATAGTGAAAAAGCTAAATATTTTACTCAATGGAAACAGCAATCTCAACAATATTTGAAAAGATATAAAAAAGGAAGCATTTCTGAAAATGACTTAAATGAATGGATGCAAAAAAGTGTAGATAAATTTGATAAATATAAAGATAATATAATTTAATATATTATTGATTAAATAATGCAAGTAAAGGAGAAAATAATATGCCATTTTTATTAACAAAATATGTTTATCCTATTGATAAACCAACAAAAACTTTTGGAAATAATATTTACTTTGATAATCCAAGAACTACTATAGAAATTGAAGAGATTTCTAATTTTCTAAAAAATATTTCAATTTCAACCGACGATTGTAATATATGCACTGAAGAAGATTTAAACAAATATCTTTTTAACTTTTTAGAAATCAATCATTTAAATATTAACTTAGATTTTTATACCGATATTTTTCATAAACTAGCATCTATTTGGGTAATAGTTAGATTTAATAGTACGGATAATATTGATTTTCCTAATTTATTAGAAGATTCGACCGAAAAAGCGGTTCGAATTCTAGATTTTATATGCTTTGTGAGTTTTAATAATCTCGGTAGATTAAATGATACTCTTTTAATTAACGACTATCCTAATCTTTCAAATTTACATATGAGAAAAACTCACGCAAACGCTGTTTTTCACAATCTTTATATGGCTAAAAATTACAAAGCCTACATAGAAGATGATGATTGTTGGCATTTTCCTTTTAATGAAGTGCTATCTAGAATTTATCAAAAAGTACCTACTGTTGATAAATTAGTTAATGATTATAAATTCAACTATATTGCTGAACAGATATACAGAATAAATAATTTAACCTATCAGCATGACAAAATTGTATGTTTGGTTTCTTTGATTGAACTATTAATAGCTCATAAACCTGATGCAAATAGATTTAATGTGGAAGAATCTATCAAAAAAATGTTTATAAATAAAACATTATTGGTTTTGTATCTTAATAACAATGAGATAGATATTAATAATTTAAAAAAAGAATTATCTCATATATACGACATTAGATCTGATATTTCTCACGGTAATTTTGATAATTTATCTAAAAGTATTGATAAAATTCGTAATTTATATACAAATATGCAATTACTTGACAATTTAGATGATGACAATTACCCAGATAATAAAATTCCAGAATTATTTATTTTAGATACAATAATTCGAAATTTAAAAAATTACTTAAAAATATTACTCAATAATTATATTAGTGATGAAAATATTTTTACAATAATTAAAGATATATAATACATTCCCCTCCCACCCATAGGTATGCCTGAAAGGAGGTGAAAAAGGTAATGGCTGGGAGTATTGAAAAAAGAGGAAAGAATAGTTACAGACTAAGTTGCCTTGCTGGATATGACTTGCAAGGAAAACCTATTAAAAAAACTAAAACTGTTCATGGTACTAAAAAAGAAGCAGAAATAGAACTTGCTAAATTTGTTGCAGATGTTCAAAATGGTATGGTTATTGAAGGGAAATCTCTTAAATTTTCTGAATTTACTGAAATTTGGAAAAGAGATTATGGTTCAAAAGAACTTGCTCCTTCAACTTATAAAAGATATTGCAGAATGTTAGAAACAAGACTTCTACCCTACTTTGGACATTTCTATGTAAATAAAATAAAACCAACAGATATTATGCAATTCTATGACTTATTAAGTAAAGATACTCAATTAGTTAGAAAAAAAGATAATGATGGAAATAAAACTTTAAAACCATTATCAGGAAAGACTATATTAGAGCATCACAGACTTTTAAGAGCTATGCTTCATAAAGCTGTTTATTGGCAAGTAATAGTATCTAATCCTGCTGAACGTGTTCAACCACCTAAAGCTAAAAAGCCCAAAAGAAAATACTATAATGATGATCAATGCAAAATATTGTTAGAAAATCTAGAGCAACTTGATGAAGAACAGATTAAATACAAAACAGCAATCATTTTAACAGTATTTACTGGTGTTAGACTTGGAGAGCTTATGGGACTTGAATGGAACGATATTGATTTCAGAAATGGAATTGTAAGTATAAATCGTTCTAGTCAATATCTAGCAGACACAGGAGTATTTACTAAAGTACCAAAAACAGAAAGCTCTATTAGAGAGGTTGCAATACCTGATTTTGTCATTTCTCTACTTGAGGAATATAAATTATGGTATGAAGAACAAAAATCACTATATGGCGAATTATGGATTGATTCTAATAGGTTATTTGTTCAAGCAGACGGCAAACCTATGCACCCATCTACAATTAGCAAATGGTTTGTAAAATTTATTGGACAAATTGGACTACCTGTAATTAACTTTCATGGGCTAAGACATACAAATGCTACATTGTTAATAGCACAAAATATTGATGTAGCAGTAGTAGCAGCAAGACTTGGACATGCACAAATTACTACAACATTTAATTTCTATGTACATCCTATAATTGCACATAATAAAAAAGCAGGATTTGCATTAGAAAACTTGCTACTATCTAAAAATTAGCAAAATCTTTTTTCACTAAAGTCATTAAACTTTTCACGATAAAAAAAGTAAAAGACTACTAAAAAATATTTTAGGTTTTCCCATAGTTTTTTACTGAAATTTTATTAGAAATATAAACGTTTTTTGAGAAAATTCACACCAATTTATCCCCAATTTGACATAATAGTGCTTATTTTAAACGTTATTGTTAACCATTTTACAAGCATAAAAAATCGCTACAACTTAGATAGCTGTAACGATATAAGTTTGGTTGCGGGGGTAAGACTCGAACTTACGACCTTCGGGTTATGAGCTCAATTTACATTCCCTTTAAAATCTCCTCAATCATCTTAGCGCACTCGCCCACATAATCAACACATCTTCTATCATAAGACATCAAATCAACGCACTTAGAATAGCCAAATCTTTTAACAAACTCACTTTCAAGCGCATCAATTTTATCAGCATAACCCGTTTCTTCCAAAATTTTTTTAGCTGTCAACAATGCACCGCACTGTCCCTCAGAACTTCTTGGTTGAGGTGCAACGCCTCTCAGACCCAACTTTTCTTTAAACGCTGTATACAATGAAACAGAGCAATTATTTCCACATCTTTTCAACTCTCTTGCCTTATCTTCAAATTCACTCATATTAACCCACCCTCTTTTCTAGTAACAATATATCACAATTTTCCTAATTTTTCCATACACAATTGTTAATGTCAATACAAAAATGTACAATTTTTCAAATTTATTGATGCACAAAATTGTACATTTTTAAATTTGATTTTTTAATCATCTTCAATTGATTCTGTTACATTTGATTCGATTTTATCTTTTAATCTGTATG
>JAFRDD010000021.1 GCA_017404025.1 Clostridia bacterium | reverse complement strand
TCTGATTTACTATACCCATTATTATATTTTTTGATGGTTCTTCTATCTAATTTATATATTTTTGATAATTCTGAATAATTTGGTTTTATATTTAATGTTTTCATTATTAATAACTCCTGTTTTAATTTTTCTATCTTTTTATTATATTCTTCATTCATTTGTTATACCTCCCATAAAAGTATAACAAAAAAGAATGTACTTTTTTCAATTTAACTATGTACATTTTTGTACATTTTTAAATTTGATTTTTTGTACATTCTTATTTTATCATTAACAACCCGTCCCCAAAAACCCAAAAACCTTTTGAACCTTTCCCCAAAAACAGCTAAAAACTAATTATTTTCTCCCATGGCAAATCATTTTTTCCAAAATGTCCATAATTAGTAGTTTTTCTATATATTGGTCTTCTTAAATCAAAATAATTTATTATTCCTCTAGGAGTCAATTCAAAATTATCATATATTTTTCTTACAATTTCATCTTCTGGAATTGTTCCTGTACCAAATGTATCAACAAAAATCGAAACAGGTTTTGCAACTCCAATTGCATAAGATAATTGTATTTCGCATTTCTTTGCTAATCCATTAGCAACAATATTCTTTGCAATAAATCTTGCCATATAAGATGCCGATCTATCTACCTTTGTTGGGTCTTTTCCAGAAAATGCTCCTCCTCCATGACGGCTATATCCACCATATGTGTCAACAATTATTTTTCTACCTGTTAAACCACTATCTCCAAATGGTCCACCTATTACAAATCTTCCTGTTGGATTTATAAAATATTTTGTTTTGTCATCTAATAACTCTTTGGGAACTACTTCATTTATAACTTTTTCTTTTATATCTTTTTTTAGTGTATCTAAATCGATTTCTTCATTATGTTGTGTTGAAACAACTATTGTATCTATTCTAATCGGTATATTTTCATCATATTCTACAGTAACTTGAACTTTTCCATCTGGTCTTAAATAATTGATTATCCCTTGTTTTCTTACATTAGTTAATCTCTTAGCTAATTTATGTGCTAAAGATATAGGTAATGGCATTAATTCTTCTGTATCAAGACAAGCAAATCCAAACATTAGCCCTTGATCTCCAGCTCCTTCTGATTCTTCATTTTCTCCTTCTTTGCTTTCATAAGATTTATCAACACCTAATGCAATATCTGGAGATTGTTTTGAAATATTAATATCAATTTGACATGTTTTATAATCAATATCTATGCCCTTTCCTGCATATCCAATTTCTTTTATTGCATTTCTTGCAATTTGTTCAATATCAACATTAGCTTTTGAACTTATTTCTCCTGTTATAAATATTTTGTCTTTTCCTGCAACAGTTTCACATGCCACTCTTGAATTTGCATCTTTTTCTAAATAAGCATCTAATACACTATCTGATATATAATCACATAATTTGTCTGGATGCCCCTCTGTTACACTTTCTGATGTAAATAATTTTCTCATTCTTATCAATCCTTTCAAAAAAATTTAATATATAGTGTTTCAAGTATTTAATACAAAAAACCTTTGCAAAATCTAGTGCAAAGGTTAAAAATTTCTTAATTTAAAATCATCACCCAAAGCACATAGCTTTGTCGGTATTAGCACCTTATTTTTAAATAGGTTGCTGTGGAGTCATTGAGCCGATTCTCTCGTCCACTCTTGATAACATATATATTATTGCATAATATTATAATATTATGCCAAATTATTGTCAATAGTTTATCTATTAAAATATAGTATTACTAACCCAATTAGTGTAATTATTAGTCCTATAATTTTTAATCCGCTTGTAGCTTGATTTTGATCTCCAAATCCAAAGAACTTTTTGGTTAATGGCCTACTATCATATATAATTATTACACCACTTAGTATTATTAATACTGATATTATTCTTAATATTATTTGTAACATAATTTTACATCCTTCTTATTTTTTATACATTTTATTATGGTTTTTCACAAAAGTCAATTATATTTCTATTCTTTTCATAAATTTGTCTTTTATTAAATTCTGTAACTCTTTATTTTCCTCTTTTTCTAATTTTGGATCTTTTGAAATTATTTTTATAGCAACACTTTGCACTTGTTTTAATACTTCTATATCTTCAAAAAGATTTGCTATTTTAAATGCTGGAAGTCCATGCTGCTCTGTTCCAAAGAAATCTCCTGAACCACGCAATTCTAAATCTTTTTCTGAAATAACAAAACCATCATTTGTATCACACATAACTTTCATTCTCTGTCTTACAGTATCACCATTTCCTTTATATTTTAAAATACAATATGATTGATATTCTCCTCTTCCTACTCTTCCTCTTAATTGGTGTAACTGTGCTAACCCAAACCTTTCTGCATCTTCTACAACCATTATACTTGCATTTGGTACATTTACACCAACTTCGATTACAGTTGTTGATATTAAAAGATCAATTTCTCCATTTTTAAATTTTTCCATTATTTCATCTTTTTCTTTGTTTTTCATTTTGCCGTGTATGAACTCTACTCTATATTCTGAAAATACCTCTGTTTTGTATTTTTCATATATTTCTTTAACAGATTTTAAATCCATTTCTTCATTTTCTTCAACAAGTGGACAAACTATATAAGCCTGTCTTCCCATATCTATTTGTTTTTTTACAAATGTATTTACTCTTTCTTCCATCTGTTTTGTTACTGCAAATGTTTCTATAGACTTTCTATTGGGTGGTAATTCATCTATAATTGATATATCCAAATCCCCATATAATATTAATGCAAGAGTTCTTGGAATTGGAGTTGCAGACATTACTAAAACATCTGGATTTTGCCCTTTTTCTGCTATTGTTGTTCTTTGTTTTACCCCAAATCTATGTTGTTCATCTGTCACAACCAACCCTAAATTTTTGAATACTACATTTTCTTCTAACATTGCATGTGTTCCAATTAATATATCAATTTTACCATTTTCTAATCGTTCTAAAAGTTCTAATTTTTTCTTTTTAGTTAAAGCTGATGTTAACAATTCACATTTTATTCCTAAATCATCAAATAAACTCGTAAAGCTTTCTAAATGTTGAGCTGCTAATATTGCAGTTGGTGCCATTATTGCTGCTTGATATCCACTTCTAACACATTTATATGCAGAAATCATTGCTATTACTGTTTTTCCAGAGCCAACATCTCCTTGCAATAATCTATTCATGGATTTTTCAGATTCCATATCATTATCAATTTCTTCTAATACTCTTAATTGGGCTTTTGTTAAATTAAATGGTAATTTGTTTATACATTCTGATATGTGAACATTTTTATCAAATTGTATACCTTTTGTTTCTTCCATATAATTGTTTTTTAGTTCTAATAATGCAATTTGCATTGATAACAACTCTTCAAACACTAATCTTTTTCTAGCTTTTTTAAAATCTTCAAAATCACTTGGAAAATGAATTTTACTAATCGCATCATTTATTTCTAATAACTTATATTCATCTATTATATATTTAGGCAAAGTTTCTTCTAAGTTTCCATTTATCTTCTCTAAACCATTTTCTATTATTTTTCTTATTGTATTTTGTGTAAGTTTATAAGTTAAAGGGTATATCGGTATTATTTTTCCAGTATTTGAACTTTTTTCTGCTTCTTCAAATACTGGAGAATTAATTGATATTTTTCCGAATGAATTGTTTATTTTTCCATAAAATTTATATTTTTCACCTGTTCTAAATTTGCTTTTCAAATAGCTTTGGTTAAACCATGTAGCAGTGGCCGAACCTGTTTCATCTCTTATTACTAATTTATACATAGTTTTGCCTTTTAAGCGTATTTCCTGAACTCTTCCAACTACATATGCCTCTATTAAAGCTTCTTCTCCATTTATACATTCACATATATTTTTAGGTTTGCTTCTATCTTCATATGTTCTTGGAAAATATGTAATTAAGTCATTTAAAGTATATATTCCTAGTGTATTTAATAATTTTACTCTATTGGGTCCTACACCTTTTATAAATTTCACATCTGTATTTAAATCTATCATAATTACTCCATAATAATTATATTTTTATTAATTTAAAATCTAATCCATCAGCACTTACTAGTTTAAATTGTATTCCAAAATGTTCTCCTTCAATTGCATCTTTTATAGAGCCTGAATGTAAGTGTGCATAATAACATCTTTTTACATTATATTTTTTCATAACTCTAATAAATTCTGATTCTTTATTTTGCATTAAATTTTCATTTATTATTGGAGGATAATGAATAAATACAACAATTTCTTTAGTTCCATCTACATTTTTTTGCATGGCATCTTTTAATGATAACTCAAGTCTTGCGCACTCTCTATTTATCATTTTTTCTTTGTCAGAAGTATCATCAATTAAACTCCAACCTCGAGTTCCTGATATAATTACATTTTCAAATTCATAACTTGTGTTATAAATAAAATCTATATTTTTAAAATTGTTTTCTTTTATAAAGTTTTTCATGCTTGTAACTGTTGTCCACCAATAATCGTGATTTCCTTTTAGTAAAACTTTCTTCCCTGGCAAACTATTTAAATAATCAAAGTCCTTGTCTGTTTCTTTTAGATATGTTTCCCAAGAGAAGTCACCTGGAAGTACTACTAAATCTTCTTCTTTTACTTTTGAAAGCCAATCTTGTTTTACTTTTTCTTCATGATTATCCCAATTAGCTCCAAATATGTTCATTGGCTTTGGATTTTTAAATGATAAATGTAAATCTCCTATTGTATATATTGACATCTATTACCTCCTTTTGCCAGAGGGACGGTTCTCTTGGCAACTTGCCAGAGGGACGGTTCTCTTGGCAACTTTATTCTACTAATTCTGAGCCTCCCCATTCTACTGCTACAAATCCTGTTCTTTCTGTTTTTTGAAGTTCTTGCTCTTTTACTTCTATTTTTTCATTTAAACTTTTCCAGTCCATCATTATTCTTATTACGCTATCTGGCTTTGGCGTTATTTCTAATGGCATTGCACTATTTTGCTCTTCTATTGTTTCAAATCTTATATAATTATATTTGTTGTTTTCCATTTTAGGTAACCAATATATTATAAATTCTTCTGCTTCTCTTGGAGTTAATCCTAGTATTTCTAGTTTCTCTTCTAAAAATCTTGCTGTATCCTCGCCTTTTACGCAAAATCCTTCTTCCATATTTGTATTTTTACTAAATTCTTTTCCTTCCCAATATAATGCATATAGATTTCTTCCAGTCTCTATATCTTTTAAGTTTCCATTTGGGTTTGCTATTATTTTCCAGCTGTCTTCATATTGTGGGTATGTGCATGATAATTTTTCTGGATTTCCTAATTTTACTTCTACTTCTGTCGTTTGTGTCGGATATAAATAAACTATTGGCTTTGAAGCCATAAAACCTTCTTCTCCTTCACAATAAACACCTTTATAATCTTCATTTTCTTTCTCATTCTCTTTTTTATAATCTTGTATTGCATAAACTATTGTCTGTAAAATGGTTTTGCCTGTAGCATTTTTTACTATAACATTAGCTAAAATTACTAATAATATAATTAATGTTAAAATTCCCATTATTAAGCTTAATATTTGTTTTTTATTATTTTTAGCATTTTTTTCCATAAAACTTTCTCCTTTTTCTACTACCAAAAGAGTCATATTCTTTATTGCCAAGAGAACCGTCCCTCTGGCAACCGTCCCTCTGGCAATTTTAAATTTGGTACAGCATTTAAGTCTAGTTCATCTATTTTACCTGCAATAAAATTATAATATCCAGCTGATGCTATCATTGCTGCATTATCTGTACATAATTTTAAGTCTGGCATATAAATTTTAATTCCTTCTTTTTCTAATTTCAAAAATTCTTGTCTTATATAACTATTTGCTGAAACTCCACCAGCAAGTGTTATTGTTTTTACTCCTGTTTGCTTTATAGCTTTTTTTATATTTGTTATTAATACATCTGTTACAGCTTTTTCAAAACTTGCACATAAATCAGCTTTATTTATATCAGGATTTTTATGATTTAAATTTATTACAGCTGTTTTTATTCCGCTAAAGCTAAAGTCTAAATTATCAAAATGAGTTTGTGGGAGTTCATATATTGGCTTTCCTTCTTTTGCCAATTTATCTACTTTTGGTCCACCTGGATATCCTAATCCTACCACTCTTGCGACTTTATCAAAAGCTTCTCCTATTGCATCATCTCTTGTTTTTCCAAGTACCTCGAATTGTGTATAATCTTTAACATAAACTATTTGTGTATTTCCACCTGATGTCATCATACATAAAAATGGTGGTTTTAATTCACTATATGTAATGTAATTTGATGCAATATGTCCTTGTATATGATTTACTCCTACTAATGGTTTATTAATTGCATAACTTAAAGCTTTTGCATAAGATAATCCAACAAGTAATGCTCCAACTAACCCTGGTCCATAAGTTGGAGTTATACTATCAATTTCGTCAAATCTTACATTTGCTTCTTTTAGAGCTTCTTTTACAACTCGAGAAATAGCTTCTATGTGATTTCTAGAAGCTATTTCTGGCACTACTCCTCCATACTTTTCATGTATAGGGATTTGAGTATCTATTATATTCGAAAGTATTTCTCTTCCATTTTTTACTATACTTGCTGATGTTTCATCACAACTTGATTCTATTCCAAGTGTTAGTATATCTTTCATTTATTATCATTCCTCTATATTCCAAATATTATTTTTGTAAGACTAAATATTCCTGTACTTACTGCATTTATTGCTGGTGAAATTATATAACTTGTTAAACCTGTCATCCATATTACAACAAATATTATATAAAATATTTGCTCATTATTTACAAAAAATTGTTTTGCCTTATTTGGTAAAAATAGCATTATTATTTTAGAACCATCTAATGGTGGTAATGGTATTAAATTAAATATTCCGAAGTCCTATATTAATACTTATAGTTAATTTTAAAATTAATACTATTACTCCTCCTGTTGTAGATTGTATAAAACTCAAATCTGCAAATTTTGCAATTGCACAATATATACAAGAAAATATAAAAGCTAATATAATATTCATTAATGGTCCAGCAAATGAAACTATTGCATCTCCAGCTTCCATTGACATTTTTCTTGTATAATTCTTAGGATTTACTCTTACAGGTTTTCCCCATCCAAATCCTGCAAATAATAACAATACTGAACCTACCGGATCCAAATGTGCAATTGGATTTAAACTTAATCTTCCTTCACGTCTTGGTGTATCATCTCCAAGTTTATCTGCTGCAAATGCATGGGCAAACTCGTGGAATGTTATTGCTATTAATAATCCTGGTATTGTAAGTAATAAACTTATTATTGCACCTTCTGTATTTGCATAGTAGCTCAAATTTCTTATAACCATTATTGCTACTAAAATATATATTATTTTTTTATCATTTGAAAAACTAAACATTTTTGTCTCCTTATTTTTATTAATGTAGCCTATCCTAATTTAAAGGCTTCATTGTTGGGAATAATAATACATCTCTTATTGAATCTTGACCTGTTAATAGCATTACTAATCTGTCAACACCAATTCCAAGTCCACCTGTTGGAGGTAAACCTATTTCTAGTGCTTGAATAAAGTCTTCATCCATCATTCCAGCTTCTTCATCTCCAGCTTCTTTTGCTTCAACTTGTTTTTTAAATCTTTCATATTGATCAATTGGATCATTTAATTCTGAAAATGCATTTCCATATTCTCTACCACAAATAAACACTTCAAATCTTTCTGTCATTTTCTTATTATTTGGGCATTTTTTTGCAAGTGGTGATATTTCTACTGGATATTCATATATAAAAGTTGGTTGAATTAATGTTTTTTCAACATATTCATCAAAGAATAACGAAATTACGTCTCCTCTTGTTTCTTTCGTTTTGTCTGGTATTTCTATTCCTCTTTCCTTAGCTAATGCAACTGCTTCTTCATCAGTTGTTATTTCATTAAAATCTACTCCACATGCCTCTTTTATTGAATCTATCATTGTAATTCTTTTCCATCCTGGTGCTAAATCTATTTCATTACCTTCATAAGTAACTTTTGTTGTTCCTAATATGCTTTGAGCTGTTTCAGAGAATATTTTTTCTGTTATATCCATCATATCATGAAAATCTTGATATGCAGCATATAGTTCAAGTTCAGTGAATTCAGGATTATGTCTTATATCCATTCCTTCATTTCTAAAAACTCTACCAATTTCATATACTCTATCAAATCCACCAACAATTAGTCTTTTTAAGTTTAACTCTAAGGCAATTCTTAAATACATATCTATATCTAATGCATTATGATGTGTAATAAATGGTCTTGCTGTTGCTCCTCCTGAAATTGTATTTAATACTGGTGTTTCTACTTCTAAATATCCTTCATTATCTAATATATTTCTTATTTTGCTTATGATTTTGCTTCTTACTTCAAATGTCTTTTTTACTTCTGGATTAACTATTAAATCTGTATATCTTTGTCTATAACGTAAATCAGGATCTTTTAATCCATGGAATTTTTCTGGTAGTGGTCTTAAAGATTTTGAAAGTAATGTAACTTCTTTTGCATGTACAGATATTTCTTCTGTTCTTGTTTTAAATACAAATCCTGTTATTCCTATAATATCTCCAATATCAAAAGTTTTAAATGCTTTATAACTTTCTTCTCCTAAATCATTTATGCTTACATAACTTTGTATTCTTTCATCACAGTCTTGTATTGTACAAAATGATGCTTTTCCCATTATTCTTTTAGCTATAACTCTTCCGCAAACAGTTACATCTTTTTGTTCAAATTGTTCATAATTTGATTTTATTTCTCCTGCTGTATTTGTTCTATTAAATTTTGTTATTTCATATGGATCTTTTCCTGCACTTTGTAATTCTGCTAATTTTTCTCTTCTGATTTTCATTAATTGATTTAGATCTAATTCTTGTTCTTGATTATTATTATTTTCTTGCATATTCATTTCCCCTTTAAATTAAAATTTTACTTTGTATATTATATAGCAAATTCTTTAAAAAGTAAAGAAATTAAAGTAGAAATAGCCATTAATTATAAAAAAACAGCATCAGATGTATAACATCTGATGCTTAATGGATTTTTTTCATTCATGATTTAAATTCGAGATTTTTAATTTCTCCTTCACTTATGAAGATAGATTCCTGAACACTCAACGGCCATCGTTCTTCAACAACAAGCTGTAGCCTCTTTCCTTTTTCAACTTGAATAAATCCAAGTATAACATCAAAGGTTAAAGGCAAAATTCTCATTCCTGTTGTGTATTGGATGACTTGTTTCATGTTTCGTTTTCCATCTTCAAAGTAATCGGATAATCTCCAATATACCAGAAACCGTTCCTTTGCCGTAGTTTGGATATCAATTCTTGAAAATTTTCTATAATCCATCGAATTCCCCCCAAAAAAAATTGTTGCCATATAAAATACTGCCAATCCCAAACTGGAGTTTTGTGTAATCTCATCTTTTATACTATATCATTTTCGACAAATTTTTACAAGTATTTACAAGATTTTTAACAAAAATAAAAAAAGTAACTATATTTCATATTATACCTGTTTTATAGTTACTTTTATAATTATTTTGGCTGGGGTACTGTGATTCGAACACAGGAATGTCGGAGTCAGAGTCCGATGCCTTACCGCTTGGCGATACCCCAATATAACAAGTGAGATTTTCCATCTCACTTTATAAATTAATTTTTTTCTTTATTATACATAAGGATTTGGTTTGTTGTAGCACATTCTTCTTCTTGAGAAAAATTTTCAATATTTTCTACTTTTTTATATTCTTGAGTATCAAAATCTACTATATTTTGTATATCTTGTATGTATATACCTGTTTCATATTTTTCTTTTCTAGCCCATACTTCTGGACTTTCTATAAATTGTTTTAATACTTCTTTTTCTTGTTTATTACATCTATCAACGCCTATATTTAAATACTTTGATCGCCAAATTATATGTCTTTCATAACTAGAGAACTTACTCTTTAATAAATCTTCATAACCATATTCAACTTTAAATTTATTATTTTGTATTGATATAGTTACATTTGACCAAACATCTTTTAATGGTTCTACTTTTTTAAATTCCATTCTTAATTCTTTTATAGTATTATACAATTTTTCAACTAGTTTTATATATTCCTTTTCATCTAAATTAAATTTTGCTGGAACTTCATAAACATTTATTGGATTTTTCTTTAATATCCCCTTTGGAATATAATAAAAATACAATTCACCTGTTTCTACGTTGCCTAGCCTTTCCATCACAGAAGCATATAAATATAATTTATCCCATTTTTCTGGAATCATATAAAAAAGCTTTCTTTGTATATCTTCATATAATTCTTTGATTTTTTGAGTATGTTCTATCATATTTTCCCCTTTTTATTTTACTAACAAACTCTCTCCTGTCATTTCTTTTGGTTTTTCTAAATTCATTAACTCAAGCATTGTTGGTGCTAAATCTGCTAATTTTCCTCCTGACTTTAATTTTAAATCTTTATCTGGTGTAACTAATATTATTGGAACAGGATTTGTAGTGTGAGCAGTATGTGGCTCTCCTGTTTTATAATCTATCATTTGTTCAGCATTTCCATGGTCTGCTGTTATAATTAAATTTCCTTGTTTTTCTTCTATTATTTTTACTATTTTTCCTAAACATTCATCTACTGTTTCAACAGCCTTTATAGCAGCTGGTAAACTTCCCGTATGTCCTACCATATCTGTGTTTGCAAAATTTAATATTACAACATCATATCTGTCATTCTCTAAAGCCTCACAAACTTTTTCAGTTACTTCATAAGCACTCATTTCAGGTTTCATATCATATGTTTCAACTTTAGGAGATGGAACCAAAATTCTTTCTTCTCCGTTATACTGTTTTTCTTCTCCTCCATTAAAGAAAAATGTAACATGTGCATATTTTTCTGTTTCTGCTATACGAAGTTGTGTATATCCATTTTTACTTATGTATTCTCCAAATGTATTTATTATTGGTTCTTTCTTGAATGCTATTTGTACATTTGGCATTGTTTCATCATAATTTGTAAAACATACAAAATGTAAATTCAAATCTTTATTTTCAAATCCATCAAATTGTGGATCTACTAAAGCTCTTGTAATTTCTCTTGCTCTATCTGGTCTAAAATTAAAGAAAATAACTGAGTCATTTTTCTCTATTGTAGCTACAGGAGTTTCTCCATTACAAATTAACGTTGGCTCTACAAATTCATCAAATACTTCTTTTTGATAAGAATCTTCTATTGCTTTTATTGCACTTGAAGCTTTTATTCCTTCCCCATTAACAATAGCATCATAGCATTTTTTTACTCTTTCCCATCTTTTATCTCTGTCCATAGCATAAAATCTTCCAGAAATACTTGCAATTTTACCTACACCTTTTTCTTGCATTTTTTCTTGAAGTTTTGTTATATAATTTTCAGCTGATGCTGGTGGAGTATCTCTTCCATCTAAAAAGCAATGTACATAAACATCTTCAAAATCTCTTCTTTTAGCTAATTCTAATAATCCATATAAGTGTCTTATATGGCTATGTACGCCTCCATCAGATACCAAACCTAAAATATGTAATTTTGAATTGTTATTTTTACAATTATCAATTGCAGCTATTAATTCTTGATTTTGGAAAAAGTCCCCGTCTTCTATTGATTTTGTAATTCTTGTTAGTTCTTGATAAATAATTCTTCCTGCACCAATATTTGTATGGCCAACTTCTGAATTTCCCATTTGTCCATCTGGTAGTCCTACATATGAACCACTTGTATATATATCTGTATTTTCATATTTTTTCATTAGTTTATCAATATTAGGTGTATTGGCAAGTTTTACTGCATTACCATCACTATTTTTGTTATCTCCAAAGCCATCTAATATCATTAACATTGTTACTTTGTCTTTCATATTCAACCTTCCTTTTTTGTTTTACTACATTATCTATCGTAGTTAATTATTTTTGAAAATTCTTCAGATTTTAAACTTGCTCCTCCAACTAGCGCTCCATCTATATCTGACATTTCAAATAATTCTTTGGCATTTGTGCTTTTTACACTTCCACCATATTGTATTATAACTCCATTTGCAGTGTTTTGTCCATAGATTTCACCAATTTTATTTCTAATTGCTTTTATACTATTTTCTGCATCTTCACTTGTAGCAGTCTTTCCTGTTCCTATTGCCCAAATTGGTTCATAAGCAATAATTGTATTTTCTACTTGTTCTTTCGTTAAACCGTCTAATGCTAACTCAGTTTGTTTTGTTATAACATTTATAGTTTCACCATTTTCTCTTTGTTCTAGTGTTTCGCCAATACATACTATTGGTTTTAATCCATTTTCAAATGCTGTTTTTATTTTTTTATTAACGGTTTCGTCTGTTTCATTAAAATATTGTCTTCTTTCAGAATGTCCTATTATAACATATTCTACATTAATTGATTTTAGCATTTTTGCAGATACTTCTCCTGTATAAGCTCCTGATTCTTCAAAATGCATATTTTGTGCTCCTATTTTTATATTTGTTCCTTGCGCTGTTAATAATGCATAAAATAAATCTGTATAAGGAACACACAATATCACTTCATTTTTTGTATCTTTTACTAAAGGTGCTAATTCTTCTATAAATTTTATTGCTTCATTTGGAAGCATATTCATTTTCCAATTTCCTGCAATTACTTTTCTTCTCATAACAAAATTCCTCCTATTTATCTTGTAAAGCTTCTATTCCTGGTAATTTCTTACCTTCTAAAAATTCTAGTGAAGCTCCTCCTCCTGTTGAAATGTGTGTCATTTTATCTGCCAATCCTGCTTTTTCTACTGCAGCAGCCGAATCTCCTCCTCCTATAATAGTTGTACTATCAATTTCAGATAAAGCTTTTGCAATTGAATTTGTTCCTATTGCAAATTGGTCAAATTCAAACAATCCAAGTGGTCCATTCCATATAACTGTTTTAGCTGTTTTTAGTTCTTCTTCAAACATTTTTATTGTTTTTTCTCCAATATCAAATCCTTCCCAATCTTCTGGTATTTCTGTCCATGGAACTGTTTTACTCTCTGTATCTGGTTTAAATTCTTTTCCGATTTTTGTATCAACTGGTAATAATAGTTTTACACCTTTTGCTTTTGCTTTTTCCATTGCTTGTTTTGCTAAATCTAATTTATCTACTTCACATATAGAATTTCCTACTTCATATCCTTGTGCTTTAAAGAATGTATATGCCATTCCTCCACCAATCATTAATGTATCAACTTTATCTAATAAACTATCAATTACCCCTATTTTGTCAGAAACTTTTGCTCCTCCCAAAATTGCTACAAATGGTCTTTCTGGATTTTCTATTGCATTTCCTAAAAATTTTAATTCTTTCTCAATTAAAAATCCTGATACTGCTGGCAAATAGTTTGCAACACCTGTTGTTGAACTATGAGCTCTGTGTGCTGTTCCAAAAGCATCATTTACAAATATTTGTGCAAATTCTGCAAGTTTTTTTGAAAATTCTGGATCGTTTTTTTCTTCTTCTTTATGAAATCTAACGTTTTCCAATAATAATATTTCTCCGTTTTTTAATTCTTTTGCTTTTGATTGTGCATCTTCCCCAATTACATCTTCTGCCATAATAACTTCTTTTCCTAATAGTCTTGATAATTCTTTTGCTACTGGTTTTAATGAAAATTCTGGTTTAATTTCTCCTTTTGGTCTTCCTAAGTGTGAACATAAAATTATTGCACAATTATTTTCTAATAAATAATTTATTGTTGGCAAAGCTGCCTTTATTCTTGTATTGTCAGTAATATTCTTGTTTTCATCCATTGGTACATTAAAATCGCATCTTACCAATACTTTTTTTTCTTTTAAATCAATATCTTTTACAGTTTTTTTATTCATAAGAAATTCCCCCTTAAACTTAACTTATATATATTTTTTCCATTTTTTCATGGTTAATGCAATTTTACAATAAAAGAGAACACTTTTCAAGTGTTTTTGTGACTAGTAAATGAAAATGTCTCAAAAAAGTATTGTATTTGTAAATGAAAATGTCTCAAAAACTGAAGTTATTAACTTAACTTCTTTTTTTGCGTTTGTAAATAAAAATGTCTTATAATACCTTCATAGAATGGA
>JAFRDD010000123.1 GCA_017404025.1 Clostridia bacterium | reverse complement strand
GAAATTATTGCCAATTTCTAATAGGTTATTTTCTGTGTTTATTTTTCTTTTCTTACTAACCCTAAACTATATTTATTTATTAATTTTATGTTACTTCATTTTTATAATTTAGTTTCGCAATTATCTAATATTTTTTATAATCCATTTTATATCTTCTATTGATTTATCTATATTAAATATTCCATTTCCTACTGGATAATAAACAGGAAAGACTTTATATGTATTATCTTTTACTTTTAAAGCATGACTAATCTTTCTATTTTCAGATACTGATATTTTTTCATTTAATATAATGGAACTTACCTGATTTCCAAATGTAACTATTACTTTTGGTTTTATTATATCTATTTCCTCAAATAATAAATCCAAATACTGTTTTAGTACATCATCTGATAATGGTCTAGCATCTATTTGTGTACATTTTCCTAAATTGGTTATAAATACTTTATTTCTTTCAATTTCATCATATACATAGTCACAGAAATCATAGTCCCATTCTTTAGGCTTCTTTTCAAGAATTTTATTATATGTATCATTACTTAGCAAGTCTATTTTATTAAATAATTTCCAAATATTTTTAGTTCCAAGCCATGGAGATTTTCTGCCCTTCCACGATTTATCACTTGCAATATTTCTACCAGTCGGATTCATAAATACAAAACATATATCTGGATTATCTTCACATCCTCCATTATATATAGAGTCTAATTCTTTTGCTCCATATTTTTTCTGTAATTTATCATATTCTATTTTCAAATCTTCTATTTTTCTTGTTTTATTTTTTTCTTTTAATGTATTCATTTTTTTCCTCTTTTAGTTGGTAATGATTTCATAAGCATATCAAAATCACTTTGTAATTCTTTCATTTCTTATGGTTTCTCAACCTTTAAATTTAAACGCTACTTTATTCTTTCTATCAATTGTGCAATAAATCTAGATACCATATCTGAACTGATTTTTAAAAACTCTTCAAATGTGATATTATTATTTTTCTCATATGGAGAATCGGAAATAGCTCTTATTACTAAAAATGGTATATTACATAAGTGGCATACCTGAGCAACAGAAGCACCTTCCATTTCTACACATAAAGCTCCAAAATTTTTATTGATTTTTGCTCCCATTTTCTCATCTGTTACAAATATATCTCCTGATGCTATAACACCAATCTTTACATTAGTTTCTATTTTTATTATTTTGGCAAGCTCGATTAGTTCCTTATCACAATTCACATATTTTCCGACATTATGAATTTCTCCTTTATCATACCCCAATGGTCTAAGGTCGAAATCATGTTGCACTAATTTATCAGCAACTACTATATCACATTTATTAATATCTCTAGAAATAGAACCAGCAACACCTACATTTAATACATAGTCAACTTTCATACTATCGATTAGTATTTGAGTACTTCTAGCAGCATTGACTTTACCCATTCCAGATTCTACTAAAAAGCATGTAACATTTTCATTACAGCATTCATATATTTTAAGTTCATATATAGAATGTACGATTGTGTCTTTAAATAACTTTTTAGTCTCATCAAGTTCTTCTTTCAATGCAAAAATAATTCCTATTTTTTTCATATAGATCTCCTTCTTTTTCGATTTTTCCTTTATGGATATGTAACCTGTTCGGAATATTTTTCTTCTATTTAATAATATTTCTTTTATTTTCACTCATTTGGAGCAACTCCTTATATTTACTATTCTATGTCTTATCTTGTTATATTCATTTTTTTGCCTCTTTCATTTATATAAATTTTCCAAACAACCACATATCGTTATCACACTCACTATAATTCCTCTTTTCAACATCAATTATTTCTTTCATACCATTCAGCAAACTTTTCCAATGCAGAATATGAACCATCTACTATTCTCCTATTTTCTCTTTCTTCTTCATTCATTTCTGCTAATGTCTTTTCAAATCCTTTTGGCTTAAAAATATACCATAAATCGGACCATTTTTCTTTTCTATCTAAACCTTGGATTTTATAGGATAATTTTCCTGGATGTTTTCCATAAAAATAATGTATTTCATTTCCATCATGATAAGCCAAACACTCATTAAATGCGCAATTTCTATTATCCTTGTTCTCCATCAATTTTAAAATTCCTTCTATTCCAATCGTATCAAGAGAAAAATTTACAAATGCTCTAGGAAAACCATTTAATTCATCTATTCTAAAATCTGTATCTAATGCAACACATGGCCTATTTACTATTTTATATGCCTGCATTACTTTTGATTTAGCAATTTCTTGAATGTCATCACTTCTTGGTTCATCCAATTCATAATTATATGTTGTAAATTTCAAATTCTTAAAATACTTTTCTGCTGATTTTATTTTACCTGTATTATGCGTTACAAAAACAATTTCATCATTCATTTCATTATCCCTCCACTTCTATAAAAGTTCTATATCAATAAACCTAATTAATTTGTTTATGTTTTTTAACTGAGACTTAACTTTTTTTTCAAACAAAAGATATTCTTTTATAGTTATATTTTCATCTGCTCTTACTTGTAAAAATATACTATAGTAAGATGACATCTTTATTACTTTAACACTTTTAAATTCTTTTCCGTAATGTTGCAATAATTTTATAACAATCATTTTTAAAAATAAAACCATCATAAGTACTATCGCTATTGAGATATTTGGTTCAAAAAAACCTTTAAAAAAGAAAAATTGATAAAGTATAAATATTCCTATCAAAAACAATAAGAAACCGGTAAATAGATTAGCTAAATAATATACTTGTCCATAACCAAATGGATATGTTTTATTTGCCCTTCTCTTTCCCACTTTATTGGCTATTATGCTTGTAATGTCTGTAAAAAAATCTATAAACGACTGAATTGAATCAGCTATTAATGTTGAAAATGAAAATGTTATCCCTGAAATTAATTTTAAAAATGCTACAATTAAATTAAAAAATGCTGTAATTATTATTATTTTATTTTCTTTCATATCTTGTTATTCTCCCTATAACTTTCTATATATCTATATTATATATTTCCAGCCTGGTTGCCACGCTTTTGTTTTGCGCCAATCATTTTCAATAGCCTCTTCCCATGATATCTTTTTAGTTATTACTTCTAAGGCTAATTGTGGCGCTCTATGAGAAACTATTCCAATTTTTTTATCATAAAAGTCTTCTTTTAAATAATTTATAAAACTATACATTCTTCTTTCTACATCCTTTAGTGATTCACCATTTGGAAATGGATTCTCTATATGTTCTTCATATACTACTAACTTTTTGTCTTGTCCATCATATTTACCATAATTACACTCTCTTAACCTTTTATCTGTTATTTTGTCAATTTCAGGCCATGCTAAATTTGAAGAATCTATAGCTCTAACTAAATCAGACGTAAAAATCACATCAAAATCATATTCAGTGTTTTTTCCTAATTTTATTGCCTGTTCTTTTCCTAATTCATTTAATTCCACTTGTTTCCATCCACTACATTTTGATTCTGCATTATCAAAAGTGGTTCCATGTACAAAATACATAATATCCAATGCCATTTCCTCCTTTATTCATATTTATTTCTTATTTTTTATCAAATTAAATGTTCTATAATTGCAATTTATGACTATCCTAATATATCCTTTTATCACTTTTTTCCATGAAATTTTTAAATGATTTTATTGTTTCTTCTCTATCTATACTTTCTAATTTTAAAATACTACTATCACTAGAATTATCTGTTAAATTTTTTATAAAATTATAAATAAAATCATCTCTAAATCCAATATTTGCAGCATCTTCTTTTGTGTTTCCATAATAGACCTTTTTAATATTTGACCATATTATTGCAGATAAGCACATAGGACAAGGATAACAAGAAGTATATAATTCCGCACCAGACAAATCATAAGAATTTATATTTTTACATGCATCTCTTATCGCCATTATCTCTGCATGAGCTGTTGGATCATTATGTAATAAAACATGGTTTGATCCTTTTCCTATAATTTTTCCATCTTTCACAATACATGCTCCAAAAGGCCCTCCAACATTTGTTTTTAAGTTATCATCTGATAACTCTTTTGCAATTTTCATATATTCATTCATATAATATTTTTCCTCCATAAATTATTTATCTTTTTATGATATATAATTTGCTAATTAATAAAAAAATTCTAACATAAAAGCAAATAATTTTCAACAAAATTATTTGCTTGCATATTTTTCAATTATATATTTAAAATCATATTGTTTGTAGTCTTTCCAAAACTCTTCCATTTGTTCTCCTTCAGGAGTTGCATTACTAAGTGTATATGTATATTTTATACAATCTTCTATAGAACAATTTATAATTTGTAAATCTTGTTTTACGTTTTCAAACCATTTTTTACCTTTTTCATTATTAATTATAGTTAAAGATACGCCTTTTTTGTCTAAGAACTCTGGCGCAACATTTTCAATTCCCCAAAAATCTGCAATTGTTATATCAGCAGGTCTATGCGTATTTGCATAATTACAATTATAACATGAAGGTCTTAAAATATTATGTCCATAAAATAAATTTCTAAAAAATTGTGTTGATATTTCTGTTCCATCATCAAATATTGATGTTTCATAATGAGTCTCCCAACCAAATCTTTTATCTCTAAAATTAAATTCTTTAATCTTTTTACCAGCTGTTGCTTCAATATATTTTAGAAATTCTTTAAATATTTTTTCACTTGGCACTCCATGACATATTAAATCACATGTATATAAATTTTCTTGATATTTTTCAGGAACACTTACTTTTACAGCATGTACTTGGCAAGGTGTACCGCTAAATAAAACTTTTTTATTCTCTTTTAAATCTTGTTTTACTTTTTTAATAATATCATTCATATCACTTTGTATATATTTTGAACCTTTAAATTCATCTCTTTGTTCTTTATTTTCTGCTCTACTATGGCATACTGTAAAATCCTTATTTTGTTTTACTCCATATACAACTCCACCTTGACCCAAAATATAATCTGATAGTGCTACAAAAACCCCACCAGATCTACTTGTTATTCTTTCTTTTTCATCTTTATGTTTTACTCCATATGCTTCTATTATACTGTTTTTTTCTTCTTTTTTTATATTAGGGCATATTCTATAACATGCTCCACACTCAATACATTTTTCTTTATCTATTTTAGGATATTTAAATCCTTTTTCGTCTTCTACCATTTTAATTGCATTTTTAGGGCAAATATTTTTACACGCCGTGCATCCACTACATTCATTTTTATTTTCTGTTTTTAGATACATTATATTTTCCCTCCTAACTTAATGCTATTTTTAGAAAATTTTGAGATTTTCTTTTCTCCTTGTCCAAATTTAAATATGCTTTATCATAATCCTGTTTTTTTACATTTTCAACTTCTTCCACTTTATCTATCAATCTATCTCTCATTTCAACAATATCAAGTATATTTTCCATTCTTGAATTTCTATTTAATCTTGTTATTGTGTAAAATTCTTTTCCAAAAATTATTGAGAATATTGTACCATGAAATGAATTTGTTATAATTGCTTTGGCATTTTTTATTAAAGTTAAAAATTCATCTGGTCCTGCATCCGAAATTTGTTCGCAAAAATAATTTTCTTGTTTTTTATCGTTTAATTCTACTATTTTAACATTTTTTTCTTCTGCTATTTTTTTTGCAATTTGTGTCAATCTTTCATCTGGGCCTAAAGCATATATTAGAACATAATCACCATATTTGTTCTCTAATAACAAATCATTATAATCACTTTGTTCTAATAATAAAGTTGGATCTAATACTTTTGTTATTTCTTTTTCAGTAAATTTTTCTGCATATTGTTTTAATGTTTCTTCTCTAACTGATATATTATCTATTTGATTTATACTTTTTCTAAATTCTTCTTCATATTCTTCTGGAAGTTCTGGTATTCCCATACTTACTGCATATGATATTTTCTTTCCATTTGTTTTAAAATCTAAAAAGAATCCTTTATTAAATCCTCTAGTAATGTCTGTATTCCATATTTGATCACTTCCACAAACCCAAAAGTCTATATCATGTTTTTCTAATTCTTCTTCACTTGTATATATATTTTCTTCATAATCTGATAATTCTTTTATAAATTTATCAAACTTGTCCCATCTATTTTCATATCCTTCGCGAGGAAATCCATTAGGTATAGTACTATGATGGTAATTAATTATCTTCGCATCATATCCTATTTTCCTTATATATTTCTTTAGTGCATATGCTTGTAAAACTGCCCCATAATTATGTGCATCATGAAATGTTAAGATTCCTACTTTCTTATTTTGCATTACCATCACCCTTCCTTATTAAATTAAATTAAATTAATTTATTTTATATTTGTACTCCAAAATCTCCTTCATTTCTTTTTTCTTTGTATGTTTTATATAATTGTTTAACTGCTGGTTTACTATATTCTTTATTTAATAACATCATATATAAAACTGATTTATTATAATTATCAAGTTTATCTGTAATTTCATTTTCATATTTATTAATTAATTTTTCAAACAAATCATATTGTTTTTCAAATTCTTTGTATACTTCTTCTAAATCAAATGCAACAATTATAGTATATACCCAAATCATATTTATTATGTAATTATATGCATTATATAAATCTAATTCTTCATATTTTCCATCTAAATAATTGTATTTATCAAGAATAACATCTAAATAATCTTTATATGTTTTATAATTTCTAACCCCAACAATACTATTATCTCTTCTAACATAGTAATATTTTGGATCTTCTAATAAAACAACTTTATTAGCTTTTTCAAATAATAATAAAGTTGTAGCTATATCTTCAAAATTCTTATTTGTTGGGAATTCTAACCCATCAAATAATTCTTTTTTAAATAGTTTATTCCAAGCATAACTTTGAATATTAGTATCTATTAATAATTCTCTAATTGCTTCAATTTTAGTCAATTCTTCTAAATTTTTAGAATCTCTAACTCCTATGACTTTTCCTTTATATATTTCATAAAATGATACTATTGAAATTTCTGAATTATATTTTTTATTTAAATTGTATAAAGTTTCAAACATATCTTTAGCAATATAGTCATCACTATCTACAAATCCTATATATTCGCCTTTTGCTATTTTTAGTCCTGCATTTCTGGCATCAGATAATCCCCCATTTGCTTTATGTATAATTTTAATTCTACTATCTCTTTTTCCTAACTCGTCGCATATTTTTCCTGAATTGTCTGTTGCTCCATCATCTACTAAAATTATTTCTATATTTTTATATGTTTGATTTATTATGCTTTCTACACATTTTTCAATGTATTCTTCAACATTATATACAGGCACTATTATACTAATTAATTCTTCCATAAAAATATTCCTTTCTAATGGTTTTTAACCTATTCTAATATTTATTTTATATTATATTTTATTTTATCCCAAATTTCATTTAATCTTTTATATTCTTCATAATGTTTTTCTACATTTTTATCATAATCTTCTAGTATACTTGGTAAATTTGTAAGGTCACAATTTTCAAATGCTGTACTCATTGCTTCTACACTATTGCTTAATTTAATTTTTGCTTCATTCATAACATCTCGATATGTATCTTTATTTAAAATATAATATAATAAAGGTTTATACTTAGTCCAACCTGTAGTTGTTTTCTTAAATCTTAATGAAATACCTTCGTCTTCTGTTGTTATTTTTTTAAGATTTCTAGGAAATTTATTATCCATTAAAAATGTGAATTTTAAAAATCCATCATGGAAATGATATACAGGTATTCTTAATACTTTTGCATTAAGTTTTCCTAGAGTGCATGAGAAAAATGTATCTTCTCCTCTTGCTTCAGGTGGATTATAAAATGCAGGTATTTTATTAAGGTGTGTTAAGTTCAAACATATTCCTGAACCTAATACAAAGTTTTCTGTTCCTATATTAGGTACTTCTTCTACATCTTTTTTGTATTCTGAAATTTCTTTATCAGCAAATCCTATTCCAGAATCATTTTTAAACATGTATTGTATTTTGTTCCAAGATATAACTTCATTTTCAATAGCATCTATAAACTGTTTATATACATCTTTTGTTATAATATCATTAAATTTTACAGCAGGCAAAGGATTTATCATTCCGCATCTATATCCATATGTAATATCTGCATTTTCAATATTTTTTATATGTTGTAATATATTAGTTTGTTTAGACCATTTTATTATATCTCCATCTCTTACTGCAGCTAATGGATACTCATCATCATCCCAATACAATAAGTAGTCTATACCGTCTTCTACTGCTTCATATAATATTGTATTTCTAGCTTTGGCATATCCTTTTCCTATTAATAATTCAGCTTCTTCTTCTGCTAAATTATGTTTTTTTCTAACATATTCTACTTTTTCTTTTACATATTTAGGCGTTAAATATTTTATTCTTATATATTTTTTTACTTCATCATCAATTTTGTAAAATTCATTTTCGTCTGTATTTAAATAGTTTAAATCATATAAAATAAAACAAGTTAGTTTGATCTCTACATCCAAATCTTTTACTTGTTCTATCATATACTTATAGTAACTATTTATTATTGTACATATATTAGGTCTCCCCGTTATAAACCCAATACCAAAATTAATTTCTTTTTTCATTCCATCACCTTTATTTTCATAATTAAATGAACTGCATAAACGCAAATCCAGATATTAATATTATATCATTTTTTGAGCCTTTTTGTCAATATTATTGGCTATTTTACTTTACATAATATGATTAATTTATGATAATGTCTTAAGTAGTAACTTTAGAAAATGTCCCAACTAATAAATAAATGTTCCCTAAAAATCAAATAATAATTTTATTATTAAGATTTTTAGGAGGATATATGAGAAAGGTTGAGTTAAG
>JAFRDD010000122.1 GCA_017404025.1 Clostridia bacterium | reverse complement strand
TGTAGATACTTTTCCACTTGCTGTATTATTTTCTAATTTGCTTACTCCATCTAGTTCATTATAATTTATTGTTGTATAACTTCCATTTGGTCTTGTAACTTTTATTACTCTATTTTTTGCATCATATTCATATGTTGTAATTTTTCCATCTCTATCTGTTACTGTTTCTAAATTATCTAATACATCATATGTATATTTTACTGATTTACCATCTGGGTAAACTATTTCGTTTAATCGACTTAATTTTTTAAAATCATAGGCTAGTTTTTTCTAGCCTATGATTTTTCATTTTTCTCTACTTACCAATCATTTTTTCTATATATGCTATTGTTTTTTCTTTTGCAAATCTCTTAAAATAATCTATTTTTTATTAGTATAATAACCATCGCATCTGTATTTGAAGCCATTTTAAAATTAGTTACATCTTGCTACCCTTCATTAAGCACTTGTTGTTGTGTCTTTGTCTTTAGTCCTTGTATAGAATTACTAAATTCATATTGAATTTCTCCACATTTTCACCGAATCATGTCTGAGTATTAATACTCAAACGCAACTAATAATCCCTCTTTTATTTTGTTGATTATGGTTTCTAAAGAGTCTCTCTCAGAATCATACCAACAAAAGATTGGTGTTATTTCTTCTGTAACACTTGATAAAATGTTAAAACTGATATATCTATAAGGTGCATACTCTGCTTCTTCAATAATTAATTCTCCAATGCACTTTTTCCATTCAATAATCGTTCTAAAACAACTTTCATCATTAATAATGATGTCTAGTTTATAGGACTCAATTGGATATTTAGCCAATTCTTCTAACAATGTATTCCTTGCCATCTGTAGTACATTATACAATTCAACATTATGACTCACTATCTTTCACCTCCAATCTTTATATTATACGCATTTGGCATATCATCAATTGGAGGCAATCCTTTTTTTATATTTAATCTATCATATAATGAGCCCGGTCCTGGAATCTGTCCCCAGCCCTCATTACCAGCTTGATAAATTGTTGATGAATCTACATCAAACTCAACATAAACACTTCCTGGTTTTGCCTGACTGCCAAACGCATTTATGTCAGCTGGATTTGCAACATATGATGTATTTCCATTCGGTGACATTTGAACTTTTCCAGTTTCAACCATTTTTGCATATTCTTCTTGTGACATCCATCTGCCAACTCTTGTAGTACCACTTCCATTCTCAACATTATTTAAGTTTCCATCGTTTACATTTGAACTTCCTCCACCACTCGTTTCTTCTGTAAAATGTGAAACTGTGCTATCAAGTGGAGAAGTTACTGATAAAAGCGCTGCTCCAGTTGATATTACACCTGCTATTGTAGTTGATGTTGCTTTTACAAATGCTTCTACCTTTACAAGGTTTCCTGCGAGTACTGCTTCTCCACCTGCTCCACTAGCAATGCATTTGCTGGACCTGATTTTAATGTTTTTGAATTAAATATTCTACTAAGTGAGCTTTCACATGTTTTTTTCATTTCTTCTTGCAAATATTTTATCATTTGCACTGCTTCTACTGTTCCTTGCAGTCTCCAATATTTTATTGATTCCTCTAAGTCTTTCGATTTCTCTACTGCATAATTATAACTTACTCCTTTGAATTTTGAACCCCAAAAGCCATATAACTCCATTTCTTTCTTCATTGAATTCTTTAACCGTTAAACTATATGTCATCTGTAATTCTTGAATTCAAATACATAAATTTCTTTTCTTTTATAATATTTGTTCATCATATAAATTAATATATGGAAATCTAATGTTTATAAATTTTCCATATATAGCACATAAATCAATATTATTATCAACTTCTAATTCTATAATACTATCTCCTACTCTTATGCTCATACAAACATCCTCAATATCAATAACTTCTCCTATAATTTGTATATAACTATTAACGATACCTATTTGTGGAACCTTCTCATCACTTATCTGTATTTGAGAAACTTCAACTTTTTTATCATAGTCAATTTCAATTCCATATTTTTTTAATGTTGGATTTTTTTTATCTTTCCATATGCCACATGCATTACCATATTTAGAAGAGAATTTTACAATATTATTTTCTTCTATCTCATTAATTAGAACTATCATACTTTCCTCCTATTGATCTTTAATTCTGACTAGTGTATTATAATAATCAATTTCATCTGTTACTGAATTATATATCCATTTTTCTTCATGAAAGTGAAATTTTGTTGTTTCGAGACTATTCATTTCGTGATTTCCAAACCTAATACTTCTAGTTCCATCCGCTGAAAAAATTCTATTGTAGTCAATTTGCCCTGTTCTAGGATTTATATTAGTTTTATTCTCTCCTAAATAGTTGTTCCAATATTCTGTTACTTCTGTTGACTTCACTTGATAATTCGCTTTTGTTTCTGTGTGTGTTATTACCTTGGTATTAAGATTTGATGAATAAGTTTCAGGATTACTAGCAGCATTAGTTTTTGTACTCGTTTTCTCTTTTACACCTGCTCCACTAGAACTACTATTACTTTTTACCAATCCACTAATACTATCTATATACTCGTACATAATAAAGAAAAATGCTACTTCTCCATCATCTCTTCCTGTATAATACGCATCGTCCTTATCTTCTGATGTCGTTAAAGAAGATTCATCTACTAACTCAGCAACCGTTTTCATGTACTGCTCATAAGAAACGTAATTTTGATCTCCTGTTATAAATTTTATTCCATTTGCTATCGGCACAGCAACTAATCCTGTCAATCCCATTATTCCTGTTTGTATTGAATGTGATATCCCATTCAAATAATGATCTGTATTTCTTTGCATCTGTCTTTTTATCGAAGCTACAGTACTTTCTAAAATTTGTTCTTGTAATTCT
>JAFRDD010000121.1 GCA_017404025.1 Clostridia bacterium | reverse complement strand
TTATAGAGAAGAAGTTATTGAAAACATAAAAAATAAAATAAAAATAATTCATTCTGAAATTACAAATAATAAAGAAGAAATAAAAATAGAATATTTAAGTGATTGTAAAAATAAAGAAGAATATTTAGAATTATTAAAAAATAGAAGAAAATTAGATATTATTAAAGGATATACAACAAAAGGTATACATAGAGATGATTTTATGATATATATAAATGGAAAAGAAATTAATATTTTTGGTTCACAAGGTCAACATAGAACGGTTGTATTATCGTTGAAGTTATCAGAATTAAATATTATTTATGATGAAATAGGTGAATATCCAATTTTATTATTAGATGATTTTATGTCAGAGCTAGATAGCAAAAGAAGAAAAAGTTTTTTAGAAAATATAAAAAACACACAAGTAATAATTACATGTACTGAAAAAATAAATATTGAAAATTTAAATTATTTGGAATATAATGTGTGTGATGGACATGTATTAAAAAAGTAACATAAAGAGGAGGAAAAATAATGGAAAAATTTGAACATGAGTATAATGCTGAGCAAATTCAAGTTTTGGAAGGATTAGAACACGTAAGAAAAAGACCTGGTATGTATATAGGAAGTGTTTCAGTAAGAGGATTACATCATTGCGTATATGAAATAGTAGATAATGCAGTTGATGAAGCACTAGCCGGTTATTGTAAAAATATTAATGTTACAATAGAGCCAGGAAATATAATTTGTGTAGAGGATGATGGAAGAGGAATTCCTGTTGATATTCATAAGAAAACAAATAAATCTGCTGCTGAAACTGTTTATACACAATTAAATGCAGGTGGAAAATTTGGTGGAGATAGTGGATATAAAGTTTCAGGTGGTCTTCATGGAGTTGGTGCTTCCGTAGTAAATGCTCTATCTACATGGACTGAAGTTACTATCCAAAGAGATGGTGGAATTTTTCAAATGAAGTTTGAAAGAGGGAAAACAGTTGAATCTTTAACAAGAATAGGTGATTCTGATAAAACAGGAACAAAAGTTAGATTTTTAGCAGATGACACAATTTTTGAAAGTTTAGAATATGAATATGAAGTATTGGAAAAAAGATTTAGAGAAATGGCATTTTTAACAAAAGGTTTAAGAATTACTATTGAAGATAAAAGAGTTGATCCTGTATTAAAAGGAGATTTTTGTTATGAAGGTGGTTTGAAATCTTTTGTAGAATTTTTAAATAAAAATAAAGAAAAGTTACATAAAGATCCTATATATATAGAAAAAACAGATGGAGAAGTTCCAGTCGAAATATCTATTCAATATACTTCTAGTTATTCTGAAAGTATATATACATTTGTTAATAATATTAATACAATAGAAGGTGGTACTCATCTTGAAGGATTTAAAAGAGCACTAACAAAAGTATTTAATGATTATGCAAGAAGTCATAATATTTTAAAAGAAAAAGATAATAATTTACAAGGTGAAGATATAAGAGAAGGTATTACAGCGGTTGTTTCAGTAAAAGTTAAAGAACCTCAATTTGAAGGTCAAACAAAAACAAAATTAGGAAATAGTGAAGTAACAGGTGTGGTACAAAGTATGGTAAATGATGCTTTAGCTACATTTTTAGAGGAAAATCCAGCTGTTGCAAAGGCTATTCTTGAAAAATGTATTAGTGCTTCGAGAGCAAGAGAAGCTGCTAGAAAGGCAAGAGAATTAGTAAGAAGAAAATCTGCTTTAGAAACAACAACATTACCAGGAAAATTAGCTGATTGTAGTAGTAAAAATCCAGAAGAATGTGAAGTTTATATAGTTGAGGGAGATTCAGCAGGAGGAAGTGCAAAGCAGGGAAGAGACAGAAGATTCCAAGCTATTCTTCCACTATGGGGAAAAATGCTTAATGTTGAAAAAGCAAGAGCAGACAAAATTTACGGAAATGATAAATTAAATCCAGTAATTGTTGCTGTTGGTGCTGGTATAGGAAATGAGTTTGATATAACAAAAATTAGATATGGAAAAGTTATTATAATGGCTGATGCCGATGTTGATGGGGCCCATATTAGAACGTTATTATTAACATTTTTCTTTAGATATATGAGACCTCTTATAGAAAATGGAAATGTTTTTTTAGCACAACCACCATTATATAAATTATCTAAAAAAGGAATGCAAGATATTTATTGCTATACTGATGAAGATTTAGATAAAGCATTTAAAGATTTAGAAGAAAAGGGAATTTCAAGAGATCAGCTTGGAATTCAAAGATATAAAGGTTTAGGAGAGATGAATCCTGAACAATTATGGGATACAACAATGAATCCAGAAACAAGAATTTTAGTTAAAGTAACAATGGATGATGCAATTAAAGCTGATGAAATATTTACTTTACTTATGGGGGATGAGGTTGAACCAAGAAGAGAGTTTATAGAGTTAAATGCTAAATATGTAAAAAATCTTGATGTATAAAATAAAAAAAATATTTTAATGGGTTATAAGAATTATTCTTATAACCCATTAATCATAAGGTCAATAATAATCTTGCTAAAACTCTTATACCTAATAGTCCAACCTAATATATATTACTATATAAATAAGCTTTATACCAAATATAAAAATCATTCGCTTGACTATTAATACACCAAAAGTAACTATATTCATCCACTTGGGACTAATAACAACCACTAGTGTTTAGATATAATAATAATCGTAACTCGAATTTAATACCTATAATTTAACCATATATATAAATTGATATAGCTTACATACAAATATTAAACTCTTATAATATTAAAAATAATAAAATATTAATGTATTATTTTTATTTTTATT
>JAFRDD010000120.1 GCA_017404025.1 Clostridia bacterium | reverse complement strand
GAAATTATTGCCAATTTCTAATAGGTTATTTTCTGTGTTTATTTTTCTTTTCTTACTAACCCTAAACTATATTTATTTATTAATTTTATGTTACTTCATTTTTATAATTTAGTTTCGCAATTATCTAATATTTTTTATAATTTTATTACAATAAAATGTAAAATGCAATTATAAATGAAAAAAAATAAAAAATACTTGACTAATACAAACAAAAGTTTTATAATGATTTTGGTGATATTATGGAAAGACAGATATTACATGTGGATGTAAATAATGCATTTTTAAGTTGGACAGCAGTGGAAATGTTAAAAAAAGGTGAAAATATAGATATAAGAACAATCCCTTCTGTAATCGGAGGAGATGAATCAAGAAGAGCTGGAATAGTTTTAGCTAAAAGTATGAAAGCAAAAGAATGTGGTATTTTTACAGGAGAAACTTTATATCAAGCAAGACAAAAATGTCCAATGCTTAAAGTATATCCTAGTAATTATAATAAATATAAGGAATATTCAAATAGTTTGTATAAATTGCTATTAGAATATACTGATAAAATCGAAAGATTTAGTATTGATGAATGTTTTTTAGATATGACAGAATACTTAATGAAAGATACATTATTAAATAAAGCTAAAGAGATAAGCAAAAGGGTTAAAGAAGAATTAGGTTTTACTGTAAATATTGGAGTGGCAAATAATAAGTTATTAGCTAAAATGGCATCAGATTTTACAAAACCAGACAGAGTACATACATTATTTCAAAATGAAATTGAGACAAAAATGTGGAAGTTGCCAATATCAGATTTATTTATGTTAGGAAAAAAATCAGTACCCAAATTATACAATATGGGAATAAAAACAATTGGAGATTTGGCTAAAACAGATAAGAATAAGATGATAAAAAAGTTCGGAAAACATGGCTCACTTATGTGGGAATATGCAAATGGAATAGACAAATCTGAAGTACAATATAAAAAAGAAAAACCTAAAGGTATAGGAAATTCAATAACACTTCCTAGAGATTTAAATAGTATAGAAGAACTAGAAAAAATATTATTAGCGATTGCGGAACAAGTGACATTTCGATTAAGAAAACATGAAATGCAAGCAAATGTTGTTAATATACAATTAAGAACTAAAGATTTTATAGATTGGTCTCATCAATGTAAATTAAGTCATGCAACTTCAAGTACAAAAGAAATATATAGTAAAGCAAAAGAATTATTAAAACAAACATATAAAAAGGGGGAACAAATTAGATTAATTGGTCTTAGAGTAGAAAACTTAATAGATAAAAATGAAAAACAAATTTCATTATTTGATAATTTTGAAAATAATAAGCAAGAAAAATTAGATGAAATTGTGGATAAATTAAAAATGAAATATGGATATAATTTTATAACAAGAGCAGGTAAGATGGATATAAAAAATACAGTAAAATTTAAGGATAATTAAATCATTTTCTGCCAAAAAAAGTAGAAACACAAAAATAAAAATAAAAGATACTCGAACTTTGTCAAATATTGCGATGAAAAGTTCTTGCAAAAATAAATCATAAATATTATTATAGAAAATGCATGTATACTAAAGAAAGGGGATTTTATTTTGAAAACATTTTTTGGGGGGATTTTTATTCAAAAAGAAAAATTAATGGAGGAAGGAATAGATTATCCTATAAAATTAGAATATTATAAATACACAAATAATGAAGAAAAAAATAAATCAAAATATGGAATTAGTATTATTAAAACAGAATATAAAGAGAAAGTTATGGTTGAAGAGAAAAGTATAAAATATTTAACAGATGATGAAAAAAAGGCTATTAATATATTACAATTATTAAAGAATAATGAAGTTACACCAATTGGAGTAGAAGATGTTATACAAGATTATGCAAAAAGTATATTATAAGAAAATTTATATAAAAGTATTGCAAAAAAAATAAAATTATTCTAGAATACTATAGTAATTACAATGAGCGTTTAAGGAGGAAAAAATGGCAGATAAACTAATAATTGTGGAGTCACCTGCAAAGGCGAATACTATAAAAAAGTTTCTAGGTGGAAGTACAAAAGTAATTGCATCTATGGGGCATATAAGAGATTTACCAAAATCTAAGCTAGGTGTCAATATTGAAAAAGATTTTGAACCAGAATATATAAACATACGAGGAAAGGGAGATCTAATAAAATCTTTAAAAAAAGAAGCAAAAACAGCAAAAAAAATATATTTAGCAACTGACCCTGACCGTGAAGGAGAAGCAATAGCATGGCATTTGGCTAATATTTTAGAAGAAGATAAATCAAAGATTACAAGAGTAACATTTAATGAAATAACTAAATCAGCTGTTCAAAAAGCAATAAAAGAGCCAAGAGATATTGATGTGAATTTAGTCGATGCACAGCAAGCTAGAAGAGTATTAGATAGAATAGTGGGGTACAAAATAAGCCCTGTTTTATGGAAAAAAGTAAAAAGAGGATTATCAGCAGGTAGAGTTCAATCTGTTGCTGTTAAAATGATAGTTGATAGAGAAGAAGAAATAGAAAACTTTAAGCCAGAAGAATATTGGAATTTATATGCTGATTTAAAAGATAAAGAATCAAAAAAAATATTTGAAGCATATTTCTATGGAAAAGAAGGAAAAAAACAAGGTATTCATTCTAAAAAAGAAATAGATGAAATTTTAAAAAATTTAGAAAAAGCAAAATACATTGTGTCTGAAGTAAAAAAAGGAGAAAAGAAAAGAACACCGGCACCACCATTTACAACAAGTACAATGCAACAAGAGGCGTCTAGAAAATTAGGATTTTCATTAAAGAAAACAATGGCAGTAGCACAAGGATTATATGAAGGAGTAAAAATTCCAGAACATGGTACAGTTGGTCTAATTACATATATGAGAACTGATTCTACAAGAATTTCAGAAGAAGCAAGAAAAGTTGCTAAAGAACAAATTATAAAAAATTATGGTGAAAATTTCTTTGAAAATAGATATTATAAAACAAGCAAAGATTCTCAAGATGCACACGAGGCAATTCGCCCAACTTATATTGAAATAGAGCCAGATTCTATAAAAGATTCCTTGACAAAAGAACAATATAAATTGTATAAATTAATTTATAATAGATTTATGGCAAGTTTGATGGCTTCTGCAGTATTTAATACAATGCAAGTAAATATTAAAGCAAATGAATATGATTTTAAAGCAAATGGACAAAGTATTAAGTTTAAAGGATTTATGACATTATATGTAGAAGGAACTGATAAACAACAAGAAGAAGAAGAAAAAATGTTGCCAGACATAAAAGAAAATCAAGAATTAAAACTAGAAAAATTAAATTCGAAACAAAGCTTTACAGAGCCACCTTCAAGATATACAGAAGCAAGTTTAGTTAAAGCATTAGAAGAAAAAGGAATAGGTAGACCAAGTACATATTCACCTACAATTACTACTATTTTGGAGAGACGATATATAGAAAAAGTACAAAAACAACTATATCCAACAGAACTTGGAAAAATAGTTAATAAATTATTAATAGAGAACTTTAAAGATGTAATAAATGTAGAATTCACAGCAAAAATTGAAAATGAATTTGATGATATAGCAGAAGGAAAAGATGACTGGAAAAAAATGATAAGAGAATTTTATGGACCATTTTTACTAGAGATAGAAAGAGTAGAAAAAGAATTAGAACATGTCGAATTAGTTGATGAAGTATCTGATGTGGTTTGTGATAAGTGCGGAAGAATGATGGTTTATAAATATGGCAAGTTTGGAAAATTTTTAGCTTGTCCAGGCTATCCAGAATGTAAAAATACTAAAGCAATTATAGAAACAATTGATGTTCCTTGCCCTAAATGTGGAGGTACAGTACAAATTAGAAAAACAAAAAGAAGAAGAAATTATTATATTTGTGAAAATAATCCTGATTCTTGTGATTATATATCTTGGAATAAACCAAAACCAGGGGAAAAATGGAACCCTGAGGAAGCGGAAGAAGTGAAAAAAACAACAAGAAAGAGTACAACAGAAAAAAGAAAGACTTCTAAAAAGAAAAAATAAAAATAAAGACCGAGAAAGTATTGAGATATCAATACTTTCTCGGTTGGCTTTGGAGGCGCCTATCGGAGTCGGACCGATCATCAGAGTTTTGCAGACTCGTGCCTTACCGCTTGGCTAAGGCGCCATATAATAAAATATATGAAATATTGCAAAAAATATTCCAAAATTATAAAAAATTGGAGCAGGTAACGGGAATCGGACCCGTAACTTAACCTTGGCAAGGTTATGTTTTACCACTAAACTATACCTGCATAAAATTATAATATGCATTTTAAATAATACCAAAATTATAAAAAAAAGTCAAGCATTATATTAAAATGATGCAAAAAATTATAAAAAAGTAAAAAAAATAGAGCTTTTTGAACTTTAGAGTTATAATTTGAACGACTAGTTTCTTTTGCATTTGATAAATAAATGCTATATTAACTAGTATATAGAAAATAGGAGAGTGATTATAAAAATGGCAGTAGATTATAATGTAATAGGATCTAGATTAAAAAAAGCGCGACTTGCAAAAAATTATACGCAAGAAGATTTAGCAGAAAAAATAGATGTATCAGTTGCATTTTTAAGTAGAGTAGAAAGAGGAAGCTCACATCTTAATTTAAAAAGATTATCACAAATTTGTAATTTATTAAATGTTTCTGAAGGATATATTTTAAATGGAGCATCAAGTAATTCTGAAAATTATCTAGAAGAAGAATTTTCAGAATTATTAAAAGGATGTTCACCAGAAAAGCAAAAACTAATATACAATGTTGCTAAAACTATAGTAGAAAGTGATATGTAAAATATGTAATTTTAAGAAAACATTATATAAACCCTAGTTGTATTATATGCTCAACTAGGGTATTTATTTTTATTTTTTTCTTGTAACTTTAAAAGAGTTATTGTTAATTCATTAATTATAGTCTTATTATATGTATTTAAATTTAAATAATTTTCTAAAAATTGTGAATCAACCATTTCACTTAAAAGTGGAGAACGACATTTTATTAAATCATCAAAAAGAAAATCAGAAGAAATATTTAATGTTTTACAAAGATTTACTATAGTAGATGCACTACCAAAAGCAAGTCCTCGTTCTAATTGACTAATGTATCTAGTTGAAAGCGATAATTTTTCTGCTAATTTTTCTTGTGTATAATTAGTTTTGGTTCTTGCTAATTTTATTTTTTTTCCAATGCTTCTTCTTAAATTTTTTTCATTTTCATTCATAATATGGACCTCCAAACTTATATATAAAGCAGTATAGCAATATCAACAAAAAAATAAAATGAACAATTAGCTTTATAAAACATATTAACATGAATATTCAATACTAATAAAAAATTAAAAAATTTTAAAAAAACACTTGCAAAATTTAAAAACTTATATTAAAATTTAAAAAGGTGGAGAGAAGTGGTACAAAGTGGTATCAAAGTGGAAAGAGGTGAATTCAATTGCTAATAGGGGAATACGAGCATTCTCTTGATGCAAAAGGTAGATTAATAATGCCTGCAAAATTAAGACAAGACATGGGAGAAAAGTTCATCTTAACAAAAGGACTAGATGGATGTTTGTTTGCTTTTTCCGAAAAAGAGTGGTTGAATTTTGAAACAAAATTGAAATCTTTACCATTATCTGATAAAAATGCAAGAAACTTTGTAAGATTTTTCTTATCTGGAGCTACTGATTGTGAAATAGATAAACAAGGTAGATTTTTAATACCAAATAATTTAAGAGTAGCTGCAAAATTAGAAAAAGAAGTAGTCATAATAGGAGTTGGAACTAGATTAGAAATATGGGATAACGCAACTTGGAAAAACTGCGATAACAATATTTCAGCTGATGAAATTGCTGAGAATATGACAATGCTTGGTATATAGCTTGCAAAAGTTTATATAAAATACGAAAGAATAAAATACAAAAGACAAAAATGCAAAAGATAATTAATTAATATATACAAAAGAAAAAAATACCAAAGATAGTACTACATAAGAAGAGGCTTACAAAAGAAAAAACTTACAAAAGAAAAATTAACAAAGGAAAAAATAGCAAATGAAAAAAGATAAAGTACAAATGTAAAAAATACATATGAAATAAGCAGCTGGTTAATTAATACCAGCTGCAAAAGTTTAATACAAAAAAATAAGAGGTGTGAAGGTGGAATTTAAACATAAACCAGTAATGCTTACAGAATGTATAGAAGGACTAAAAATAAAGAAAGATGGTATATATGTAGATGGTACTTTAGGAGGAGCAGGACATAGTAAAGAAATTCTAAAAAAATTAGAAAATACAGGATTGCTAATTGGAATAGATAGAGACAAAGAAGCTTTAGAATCTGCCAAACATAATTTGGCAGAGTTCAAAAATGTAAAATATATTTATGGAAATCATGATGATATAGATTACATTTTAGAACAACTTGAAATAGAAAAAGTAGATGGAATTTTGTTGGATTTGGGAGTATCTTCTTATCAGCTAGATGAAAGAAATAGAGGATTCAGTTATTTAGGTGAAAATGATTTAGACATGAGAATGGACAAGAATCAAATATTAACAGCAAAAGATGTTTTGAATAATTATGAAGAAAATAATCTTGCAAATATTATATATGAATATGGAGAAGAAAAATTTTCAAGACAAATTGCAAAAAATGTCTGTATTTATCGAAAAAATAAAAAAATTGAAACAACAAAAGAATTAGTAGATATAATAGATAAATCTATTCCAGGATTTGCAAAAAAAGATGGACATCCAGCTAAAAGAACATTTCAAGCTATAAGAATAGAAGTTAATAATGAAATAAAACCATTACAAGATACGGTAAAAAAGTGTATAAACAAATTAAAAAGTGGAGGACGATTATGCATAATAACATTTCATTCATTAGAAGATAGAGCTGTAAAAAATGCATATATAGAAGCAACAGGAAAATGTACTTGTCCAAATGATTTACCATATTGCGTGTGTGGAGCAAAAAAATTGGGTAAGATAATAAATAAAAAACCGATTATTGCTTCTGATGAAGAACAACAAGAAAATTCTAGAAGCAGAAGTGCTAAATTAAGAATATTTGAAAAAGAATAAAAAGAGGAGGTGAGTAACTTATGGCTGTAACAAAATATCAATATGGAACTAGTCCTAGAAAAGTATATGAAGAAAATAAAAAGGCCCCAAAAGAGCATAAGAAAAAAATGCATGTTGTAAAAGACATACAGAGGCAAGATATTAAAGTGTCTGCTGAACAAAGAAAAAAACAGGTTAAAATAACATTAGCCATTATAGCAGCTTTTATTACATTATTAACCATAAGTTACAGAAATTCTCAAATAAATGAACAATTTAGTAAAGTTCAAAATTTAAAAAAAGATTTAGCAACTTTACAAAAAGAAAATGAACAATTAAAAGTTTCTATAGAGAATGGACAGAATGCTAACAATATAGAAAAAGAAGCAAAAGAAAAATTAGGAATGAAAAAATTGACAAGTAAGCAAACAGTATATGTAAGCCTTCCAAAAGAAGATTATGTAGAAACAGCATCGACAACTGTTGTTATAGAACAACATGAGGAATGGTATGAAAAGATTCTAAATAAAATTTTTAATAAAGAATAAAATAAAAATACTTTTAATAATATTATTAAGAGTATTTTTTTTGCTATAAATGACTTAAAATTGGAGGAAGAGATGATTTATACAAAACTATCAATAAAAAAGAAAATGAAAAAAATTTTATTTATCACTTTTGTTGTTTTTACATGTTTAATAGGTAGAATTGCATTTATTCAATTTGTGCAAGGCAATAGATTAAAAGAAATGGCATATGAACAGCAGACATTAGATAGGACAATAAATCCTAAAAGGGGAACTATATATGATGCGACAGGAAAGAATATATTAGCTGTAAGTAGTACAGTTCATACGGTTACGATAAATCCTGGAAATATTAATAAAAATGATAAAGAAAAGGTAGCTAAAAAACTGTCTGAGTTATTTAATTTGGATTATGAAAAAACTTTAAAAAAAGTAAGCAAAAAAAGTTCTATTGAGACTATTATAAAAAAGGTAGATAAAGAGAAAACAGATGAATTAAGAAGATGGATACAAGAAAATAAAATAAATACAGGAATAAATATTGATGAAGATACCAAAAGGTATTATCCATATAATAATTTAGCTTCACAAATTATTGGGTTTTGCGGAAGCGATAATCAAGGATTGGATGGAATTGAAGCAAAATATGAAACAGAATTAAAAGGAAAGAAAGGAACAATTCAAAGACAAACTGATGCGAAAGGAGGAGAAATTGGAAAAGAAGGAGAAAATTATGTGCCTAGTATAAATGGAAATGACTTAGTGTTAACAATAGATTTTACTATTCAATCAATTGCAGAAAAATATCTTAAAGAAGCATGCATTGATAATGCATGTACAGATGGAGGAAATATAGTTATAGTTAATCCTAAAAATGGTGATATACTTGCTATGGCTACATATCCTAGTTACAATTTAAATGCTCCTTATCAAGCTTATACAGAGGAACTTAAAGAAAACTGGGAAACAATGGATAAAAATGAAAAAACAAATAAGTTGCAGTCAGTGTGGAGAAATAAAGCAATTACAGATACATATGAACCAGGTTCAGTATTTAAATTGATAACTGCGTCTGCAGCGATAGAAGAAGGATTGGTTACAGATATAGACAAACAAGGAGAATTTAATTGTAGTGGTGGAATTGAAGTAGCAGGAGTTAGAATAAAATGCTGGAGATACTATAGACCACATGGACCGGAGAGCTTGCGATTAGCTTTAATGAATTCATGCAATCCTGTATTTATAGGCTTAGGACAAAAATTAGGGGTTCAAAAATATTATTCATATCTAAATAAATTTAGATTATTAAATAAAACGGAAGTAGATTTACCAGGTGAAGCCAATAGTATATTTTTAGCCGAAAATAAAGCAGGACCAGTCGAACTTGCTACAATTAGTTTTGGACAGAGATTTGAAATAACACCAATCCAATTAGTAACAGCTGTGTCAAGCATAGCAAATGGTGGAAAAAGTATTCAACCAAGAATAGTAAAAAAAATTATTAATAGTGAAACAAAAGAAATTATAGATGTTCCTATAAAAAATAATGGAAAGGTTATTTCTGAGGAAACGTCAAAAAAAGTTTTAAGTATGATGGAATCTGTTGTATCAGAGCGGCACAGGAAAAAATGCAAAAGTAGCAGGATACAGAATAGGAGGAAAGACGGGAACATCAGAAGATGGTGTGAATACAAATAAATATGTAACATCATTTTGCGGTGTTGCCCCAATAGATGATCCACAGGTTGTTGTATTAGTCACTTTATATAATCCTACAGGTGAAGGTGGCCATCAAGGAGGTGGGTGGTTTATTTAGTCACTACAAAATTGGGAAACATTCAAAAAGACTTACAATAGATGCATTTAAGTAAACAATTAAATCAAAGAGAAAGTAGTTTTATTTTATAGATTATTTTCTCTTTTTAAATGCTTGTTAAATTTATGATATATGTGATAAAATGCATTTGAAATGTAATAGTTAGTTAAAAAATAAATATAAAGGTTTAATAATACTGAAATATTGAATTAAAAAGAATTTAATTACAGGAACAAATTATTTTAATACTGAGGGAATGTTGCCATTCGAAAATGAGGTGGCAAATTATATAAAGAAGAATCCTAATAATCACGTACTATATAGAGTTACACCAAACTTTATAGGTGATAACTTAGTTGCTAGTGGTGTGGAAATAGAAGCATATTCGGTAGAAGATAATGGGCAAGGAGTAAAATTTAATGTTTATATTTTTAATGTTCAACCAGGAGTTATGATAGATTATTTAACAGGAGAAACAACACAAAATTGACATAATTTATGATAAAGTATTGATTTTTTTGAATAAATAATATATAATTCTAACTAGTTTAAATCTTACTATTACTATTCTGGTAATAGTTAATTTCCAAAAAACAAAAACATAAAACTAGGAGAGTGATGTTTATTGAAATTAGGCTTATTTAATGAACTAATTAATACTACAAAAGAAAATAATTTTGTGCAAAATTTTATAAAAGAGTTATCAAATTATTTGGAAAATTGTGATAGAAAGGTAGATAACCAGATGAAAAATGAAACACAAAAAACAAACTTAAGAGAAGAAAATGTTTTATATCAAGTAGTTGATAGAGGTGTAAATGGAATTTACTTACAAAATACAAAAAATAATAAAATTTTTGAAGAAACTAATATTCCAAAAGAATTACAAGACGCATTAGGAAATGATTTCATTTTGAGATATAAAAACGGAGAGTACGTGTTTGAAGAGCAATTAACAGATGACTTCTTTAATAGCTTAGTTAGTATAAAAGAATATGAAGAAATTAAGAATAAATTTATTGAAGAAACTAATATTTTAGATATTAACTCTGACGCAAAATTTAATATTGCATTTCGTGAAGAAGATTACTCAATTTTACAATATGGGATAGAAAAAAATGATATAATAAAAGTACCAAATGTGCTTATTCCATATTTTATAAATAGTGATACCATCTTAAAATATGAAGACGGAAAATTTAAAAAAGTTTTTAAATAATATAAATTTGATTGCCAATTATATTTAATAATTTAATTAAGATTAATAAAAATTGGGCAATCATTTTTTTACAAAATTTTAATAAAAAATAGAAGCAAAACATTAATTTTTTATAAAAAAATAATTCCCACAATTGTCCCTCGGAGAGTAAAATGGGTTTTAGGGATTTTTCCCTAACCAGCGAAAACGGTGTCATTACACCAAGCTGGCGAATGCAAAGTATTGCTCTTTTGAATTATGCTACGTTTCACTAACAAAATTCAATTTTATAAAAATAAAAATTTCAAAAAAGAAAAGAGGTTATTTATTTTTTTCAAAAAACACGCTGACAAATTAAATTGAGCACGTTATACTACTAGTAAATTTATAAATGGAGGTAGTAAATATGTTTGATTTTGATAAGAAAGAGGAATCAATTTTAAATGAGTTATTTTCTAGCAGAGAAGAATATATTGGTGTAATTACAGATTATGATAAGGAAAATATTAATGACTTAGTTAAAGAGAATGACACTTATGAAGTATTGCTAAACAAAATTAAAGAACTTTCGGCTGATGATAAAACAATAAAACAAATTAAAGAAAGCTTAGAGAGTTACACAGATGGAGTTCATGCTATAAGCTCTTATGAAAATGAAAAAATTTTATAAAATTGGTTTTGCTGATGCTGTAAAACTATTCAAAGAATGTATTAAGCTTAATAGTAAAATTTAGTGAAAAAATTTATATTAATTTGACAAAATTATGTGACTAGTAAATGAAAATGTCTCAAATTTTTAATTTGTTTGTAAATAAAAATGTCTTAAAAATAATATGTTAATTTACAGATTTTAGTAATTTGTAAATTAAAATGTCTTATTAAAAACTAGCTTTTGTAAGCTAG
>JAFRDD010000119.1 GCA_017404025.1 Clostridia bacterium | reverse complement strand
TGTATTTGTCAAGTGAAAATTAAACCAAATTATAATTGAAAAGTGATCCACTTTAGGATAAAAAAATTATCCATTTTTTTCCAGCATATTTTGAGTTTCTTTTAGTCTATATGAATTTCCATTCATGTTAACTATATATGCTTTATGTGTTAGTCTGTCTATCATTGCTGCAGTTAATACTGGATCTTTAAATATTTCACTCCATCTTTCAAATGATAAATTTGTTGTAATTATTATACTTTTTCGACCTGCTCTTAAAGATAAATTAGAGAAAAGTAATTCTGAACCTTCTTTATCAAAAGATATATATCCAAGTTCATCTGCTATTATTAAATCATATTTTTCAAATCTACTATTAAAATTTGTTAATGTTTTTTCACTTCTACATTCTTTTAATTGATTTATTAAATGTGGAATTGATGTGAATAAAACTCTATAACCAGCTAAACATGCCTTTATTCCTAAACCTATTGCTATATGTGTCTTTCCAGTTCCTGGATTTCCAGCTAGAATTATATTCTGACCGTGTTTTGATAAATTCTAATGTTAAAAAATTTTTTAGTTTTTTTCTTCCATCTTCTGGCAATGCTTCCATATCCAAATCTTCTATATATTTTTTATACGGAAAATTAGCAAGTCTTAATTTATTTTGTTTAGCATTTTCTTCTCTAGATTCAAATTCTAATTTTAATAAATTATATAAATATTCTTCATAAGAAATATTGTCTGAAATTTGTTCTTTGTAGTTTTTTCTAATAGCAGGTGTTTTTAATATTTTACAATAATTGTTTATTTCTTTTTGATAATCTAACATTTAAATCATCACCTCCTGTCTAACAAATTGTACATCAGAGTTTGGAACTAATGATTTATATTGTATTAAAAGTTCAGCAGATGCCATAGTTATTTCATCATTTATTGTATCTATATTATCTTCAATAATTTTTTTATTACATAGTAATTTTACTTTTTCAGCTGAGATATCAATTGGTGAAATTTTTTCTAATTCTTCAATAGCATTTTGTACAGTATTTAATCCTTTTTCTAAAATTATTTCATAAATGTCTAGAAATTCTTTTGGATTTAGTGTAAAATATTTATTGTAAATATTTTTGATTTGGTTGTCTAGTTTTAGCATTGCAGTGCTATTTTCTAAGGCACCAATTTTTTTTATGAAGAGTATTTAAGTAATGCTCTAATTTAATATTCCAATCGAATAATCCAAAAGTTCTAGTATGTTCAGCTATTTTTATGTTTTCAGAAAATACAATTATTTTATTAGCATATGCTTTTACTAAAACAATTTGTCCAACATACTTATCTAAAACAGAATATCTATTTTGTTTATACATTATACAAGAATATTTATCTACTCTACATTGTTTAATATCAGCACAATCAAACATTGGAAGTTTTGGAAGTAAATATGGTAATTCTTGTTCTAATGTTTTTGCAGGTATTATGTTTTTATCAATTGTTAAAGGTTTATTATTTAAATTATTACAAATTTCTAATAAATATTTATTAGCATCTTCTAAGGTATCAAAAATATCTTTAAATGCAAAAGCTTTTCTTCTCACATATTCAACACTTCTTTCTACATGACCTTTTTCATTACCAGAACGAATATTACAAAATCTAAAATTAAATCCATAATATGTAGAAAGGGTAAGTAATCCTTTAGTAGGTTGTTTTTCATTATGTCCAACAAATTTAGCAACTGCTACTTTCATATTATCATAAATCATTGTATTATATATTCCTCCAACGTACTCAAAAAACAAAGCATGTGATTGTTGAAAAGCAATGGTATCTTGTGTTTCAAACAATACAGCAAATCTGTAATTTCCATATGCAGTTGTAAATACTGCAAGTTGATATTTTTTAAATCCAGTATTATTAATATTTAATTTAACTTCACCCCAATCAAATTCACAAATATTACCTAATGAATATTCTTGTTTAATATATGCTTCATTTAAAGTATCTTTTAAAGAACGAACTATATTAGAAACACTAGAATAACTAATATCATATCCTTTTTTTATTAAAAGTTCATAAATATCTATAGCTTTTAATTGTTGTTTAGATTTACCGCTGGCTCTTTTTTGTTTATTTTCAATTAAATACATTTTTATTGCATCAATACATTCATCTGATATTTTTCTTCTTGTTCTATTAGAAGAATCATAAGTAGGTTCAGCTACAATATCATCAATTATTTGATTTGTATTTATTAAAATATTATTATTAAGTAATTCTTGTTTTTTAAGATTATATTCATTTACATATTTTCTTATTGTA
>JAFRDD010000006.1 GCA_017404025.1 Clostridia bacterium | reverse complement strand
CTCTCCGCTTATCACGAACGTATATTCGTTGTAATATGTATTTGTGATAGGTTTATTAAGTGAACCCTTTTTATATTATCAATGTACAAAAAAATTTAATTTTTTTAAATTTTTATCTTGACATTTTACCAGGTGTCTTTTCTAAAAGTGATTGCAAAATTCTAATAGTAAAATTCGGATAATAGTATGGGCTTTCTCCATTTTCATCTTTACTAATTTCATATTTTTTATCTATTTCTTCTATTTTTGCTTTTATTTTGTCATTACTTGTATAATGATTTTTTATAAAACTTGTTGAATAATATTTCACATCATTCGTTCCTTCTATAAATTGTTTTATTTCTTGTGCTAATGTAAGATTATCTTCATATAATTTTTCATTTTTAAGGTTTAATTCTTCTATTTCTTTTGTATTTTCTTCTAGTCCTTGTCTTAATACTGTGTTTTCTTTTTCTTGTTTTTGGATTAGATTTAATACTGTTCTTAAATAAAATTCTATATCATTTGCTTTATTTACTTTATCTTTATTTTTTATAATATAATCTCTCCAACTTTTTAATTGTTCAATAGCTTCTATTTCTTCATCACTATAATTCATTTTGGTTTAGTCCTCCTCTTCTTAAATTTATCTTTTATATTATCTATTAAGCATATAAGTATTATAGAAATAATCCAAATACCTAAAATACCTAAAATACCTAATCCAATAAATGTCGCTATATTCTGCATTAAAAAATATAATTCTGTTTGTTGCATATATCTTCCTCCTAATCTTCTAATAGCTTTTCTATATCACTTTTTGCAATACACTCAAATCCACTTATATTTATAATTTCTTTATTTAAAAGTTTTATTATTTCTGCCCTAGCTATATAATTTTCTTCAACATATTTTTTAGTGAATTTCCAATTCTCTATATCTTCTTTTAATTCTTTATTTTCTTTTATTAGATTTTCTATGGATTGTCTTACTTTTTTATTTTCTTCATCTAACACATGATTAGTTTTCATTAACCAACAATTTTCTAATATTTCTATATTATTCATAGGTTTTACTCCTCCAAATATTTTTTTACTTCATTGATTTTAAATTTAAAAATCTGCCTTCGTTTAAAACCTTTATACGAATTTTCTTCTAATAGTCCATTGTTATAACATAAAACACAATCTTTGTATGTTAAATCGTATAATTCTTTTTGCCCATTTCCATCTTTAAAAATGAAATACAATGTTTTTCCTTGATAATTTAAAATATTACTAGGTACACCATCAACAAATATTCCAACATAATCTTCTGCAGTTTTGTTTATTTCTAAAACTTTATTACAAATTTCTTTTATTCTTTGCTTTTCGACTCTATTCATAGGTTTTACTCCTTAAATATTTTTAATTTTATCTTGTATTTCTTGCTTATATTCCTTAATTTCTGTTAATAATTCATCTAATGTGTTTTCTGTTTCCTTTGATATATATTTTCTTGTTTTAGCTTTTATATATCCTATTAAAGCACTTTCTAATGTTGAATAGTATCCATATGTAGTTGTGACTTCTTTTCCATAATTTTTACTATTCTCATCTTTAATTTGCCCTTTTATTTCCAATTTATAAGAGTTATCATCTGCATTTATTATATATTCATTATCTATTTTAATCATTTTTTTCTCCTCCTTCTTTATCTAACATTTACATCAACTTTCTTTTTTCCGTTGTATAAATCTGTTATGTAAATACGCATTTCTCTTATATTATTTTCTTCAGCATATTCTTTTAATATTTTTTCTAATTCTTTTTTAGTCATATTTATTCCTCCAATCTATAACAATTTGAGTTGTATTGTTCTTTAGTTAATATATCAACCAGTTTTATTCCTTCTTGTATAGTTTCTTTTGTTGCTTGTATCATTTCTTCATTAAACATATAATAAAAATCTTCATTTAATACATCTTTTGTATGTACTATATCTCCGCACTTGTATTAAATCTATTATGTTTTTGCTGTGTTTTACTATATCTGTTGTTTTAATTATTGAATAAAGTTTTCCGTCCCATTCACTACCTATTTCATAACCATATTTGTTAACTGTTTTATTTTCCCATATTGTATCTATTCTTTTTATGCCTTGATTTTTAGTTCTAACATATTCTCCAGCTTCAATATCCACGATTATTCCTCCTTCAACTCAATTTTCTTAAGTAAATGGTCTCCAAAATCTTTGTATGTTTCATATCCACCTTTATATCCTGTTATAATCCATACTTCTTTGTATAAGTTGTCTTTTAATTGTTTTACTAATTCCTCATCTTCGTAATAACAGTAATATGTATCTTTTTCTATGTCTTTTTTCTGTAATACTCCATCTTGTACTGGTGTATTAGTTAAATACTCTACGTCTATTTGATAATACACCCTTGAAAATTCTTGTTTTTGTGTTACTGCTGTAATCCTTGCTAAATCTTTGTCATTACTTGGTTTATAATCTATATAACCGTGATATATTCCATAAAATATTGCCAATAATAATCCTATAACAAATCCTGTTATTACAACATTTTCTCCATCTATATATCCTTTTTCATCTTTAAAAAATCTTTTCATTTTCTATTCCTCCCTATCTTTTTCACTTTTATATACTTCGTATACTACATCTCCTAAGGCTATAAAAAATAATATTATAAATACTATTGGGCAATATGTTTTTATTAGCCATATTAAGGAAACAAATATACTTACTGGTATCATCATTATTATTACTTTTACTATTGCCTTTAATAAGACTTTTATGTTTTTCATTGGTTATCACTCCTCTACTTTTTCTACTAATCCTGCTGTAATTAAATCGTAAATCGTTTCTAATTCTTTATCAACATTAAACATTCCTTCTTGTATAGATATTGTTTTTGATTTCTCATCAATATAAATATATTTTTGAAATTTTAAAAAACCTTCGTTTCCTTTTTCTATTAATTTTACATAAATCATTGGTTCTTTTGTAAATCCAAACTTTTCTAATTCTTTTAAATCAACACCATCTTTAATCTTTAACATTACTTGCCACCTCACTTCTTAATTTATTTATTTCATCATTTCTTATCTTTATATTCATTGCTAGAAATATATTTAGTAAAATACTAATCAACAGTATTACTAGCATTGTCTTTATTCTTTGTTTTACTTTCTTCATTTGTTTCCTCCAATTTCTTTGATTAAATCCCAACTAGGAAATCCATACTGTTTTATGCTCTTTTTATTTTGTTTTAAATAATCTATAACTATGTCTACATCTATCATTTTTACATTTTTATTTTCAAAACATATAAGAAAATAAGCATTACATCCTGCATTCTTGCATTTCTTTAATTCATTTACTTGTCTTATGTCTTTTTGAACTATATGCCATGTATCAGTATTACATTGTTTTGCATCAAAACAATCATGTCTATTAGGTAAAAATATTTCATAATCAAAACATTCTCCTTCTAAATATAAGCCTTCTGATGTTCTTTTAGCATAATTTTTATGTCCGTGAAATCCTAGTTTTTCTATGTAATCTATAACTTTTTCAATTTGTTTTTCAAAACTTCTTCCTTTTTGCATTTTTATGCTCCTTTGTATAATAATCTATTAAGGATTTGACTTGCTTCACTCTTGGTTAATTCGCTCACATCTAAATCTTTACACATTCTTTTTATTATGTTTTTTTGTTTTTCAGATGCTTCAAATTTTCCCCATTTTTTAACTTGTGTTACATCCCATATATATTTTTCTTCTGGATGTTTTTCTGATAAGAACTTATAAGCTAAATCAAAGGCTTCTTGCATTTTCATTTTATTTCCAAATAAACATGTTTCCCCTAATTCATCTTGTGCTGGAATTATCAACCTAAATTGTTTCATCGTACATACAAAATCGCCATTTGGCATTTTAAACCAGTTTACATTGTGAGTATTATAACTTTGCTCTTTAGCCCATAAATTCACATATTCTATATTTTTAATCCAGCTTTCAGGTACATCTGATATTTCTTGAATCAAATCTGGTAAGTCGAATAAATCCCCTTGTATTTCATCTTGTTTTGATTTAGGAACATTCTCCATATCTATACCTAATAATGTAGGTGCTGTACATAAATTTGCTTTTCCTGTTGTTCCTACTAAATCTATTAATGTCAATTTTTCTTTTCCTGGATATAACCTTAATCCTCTGCCTACCATTTGTGTATATAAAGAACTATTTGAAGTTGGTCTTGCGATCATTACTGTTTCAACTAGAGGCATATCTGTTCCTTCTGTAAATATCATACAATTTACTAAGCAAGGAATTTCTCTATTAGTAAACTTATGTATTAATTCTGCTCTATTTTTAGTATCAGCAGTTACTGCAACTGCATTTGGTATTAGTTCAGCAATATTCTGTGCATGTTCTACTGATGTTGCAAAAATTAAGGTTTGCCCTTTTGCGTATTTTTGATATGCTTCTAATATAGCTCCATTTAATGCATCTGTATTCATTGCTTTATCTAATTCATTGACTGCAAAATCCCCCATTCTTCTTGCTACTTTTGAAATGTCATAGCCTATATTTACTCTTAAACATTCAATATCTGTTAAATATTTATTTTTTATGGCCCATTTCAAATCTTTTTGAAATATAATTTTTTCAAACACATCATCTAACCTTACGTTATCTCCTCTATTTGGTGTTGCTGTAAATCCTAATAAAAGTCTTGGTTTAAAATAATTTATTATTTTCTTATAACTTTGTGCTGCAGCATGATGTGCTTCATCTATTACTATCATGTCAAATTCATCCGACTTGAATTTATCTAATCTATGTGTTAAACTCATTATTGAGGCAATTACAACCTCTTCTCCATTGGAATGTTGACTAGCCATCTCAATTCCAACTGGACAATTGTAATATTTTACTGGTTGTGTTACTAGTTCTTCTCTATGTGCTAAGACTAGTACACGACCTTTTCTTTTTATATTTGTAAATGTTGCTGTTTTACCTAATCCAGTAGCCATCTGGATTAAATAAGCTCCTGATTCTAAATTATCTATTATCTTTAAAACTTCCTCCTGATAATCTCTAAGTTTTAAATCCATTAAGTATCTCCTCCTCTGTTGCTGGTATTAAGTCTAATATTTTATTTAATTTATCTAATAAACTTAAAACTGCTTTTTCGTATTTATTCCATTCCTCAGGATGTTCCATTAAATAATTACATCCGTCATAATATCTTTTAAGTGTTTTATTATATAATTCTTTTATATTTTGCATTTGTACCTCCTTTTTTTGTTATAATAACCACTCTGTAACAGCCTATATAGTTACGTTATACTTCTTATATTTCTAAAGCTATACATTTTTGTAACCAATGTAACCACTTTTTTTGATTGGAATGCTATATATATATAATAAAAAATAATAAAATTTATTATTTTTTTATTTTCCATATGTATATAAATTATTGTTTAGTGGTTACATATAAATTATTATTTAGTTAATATGTTACAACTCTAAGATTTTAGCCGTAACCACTTACATAGTTACAAGGTAGTTACTACTAGTTACTTGTAGTTACACTAAAATTAATATTTTTTATTCTTATAATTTTTTGGACTCCATTAGGCATTCGTACAGGAACTTGGTAATTTCCTTCTGCTGATTTTACAACATATCCTTTATCTGCCATTTTCTTTTTAATTCCGTTCCAATTTATATTATTTTCTTCCAATATTTGATAAAGTTTAGTTGGGACAAAATCATAATACATAATTGTACCTTTTCCATCTGTTGTCTTGTCTAACTTTCCCCAAACTTGTCCTGATGGTGGAAAACTATTATTACTATCATAAAAATTGTTAATATTGGCATTTGCAATGTCTATAATTAAATCTATATATCTATCAGCTTCATCAATATCTTTAGTAAAATAGTCTTTTGCTTCTTCTAATGTTATTGAATTATCATTGAAAATCGATTTTGAGACAATTTTATCAGCAAGTAATATAGTAGCTATAGCATTTATTTGTTTTGGCGAATTTTCGTCTTTTTTTAAATCTGAAACTATCTGATTGTATTCATCAAATAAGTTATCTTTATTTTGTATGATTTCTATAAATTCTTTTCCTGCAAACCCATAATTATTAAGAATTAAGTTTACAACTTCATTTCCATTTTCTACAATCTTTTCATTTTCTTCTATTTCAATTACTCTGTTTTTTACACCTTCTTTAGATGTAGAACTTGTAATTGGTTCTTCGCCAGAAACTATAATTATATTGTCCCATTCAGTTATTTGAGTTAGTCCACCCTCTACAGTACCTCTATCTTTACCTTTTCCTTCTGTAAGCTCATATATTAAAGTGTCATAATTTTTATATTTAGTTCTAGTTATTTGTAATTCATCTAATATAAGTGGAATACTTCTTAAGAAATTACACAGCCTTTCTGAAGCCACCTTTGTACTATCTAAGCTAGATAGTAACTTTCCTTTAGCTGGATTTCCCCAAATACTAGCACATATCATTTGTGCTACTGTTTTGCCATTACTTGATTTTCCCCATAAATGCACTACAAAAGGATTTATTTGAAATAGTTTGACTAATGTACTAGCAAAACTTGATGCCATTAAAAATCTTAATGTTCTACTATTAGCTCTTAATTGTTTCATTGTATCCTTCCATTTTTGATAATTTCCTTTTTCTGAAACCGATTCAAAGATATTTTTATATGTTACATCTCCATCATATTTATATTTTGATGTATAAGGAATAAAATCTTTATTAATCCATCCTAGATGAGTTATTCCATCTGTTGTTTCCAAATTATTTAATTCAATAATGTCTGCTAAATATGAAACTAGATTTTTTGCATTTTCTGAATTTACTTCTATTCCTCTATTTGCTAATTGAATTATTGCTGTATTACTTGCTATTGTTTTTCTTTCTACAATTGCATATTGCCATTGTTTTCTTTTATAAAAAGCTAATTTTACTTTTTCTGTATTTGTATCAATATTGTTTATTATTTCTATTGGTATAATTGGATGTGGACATGCTTTTATCTTTAATGATTGCATTGTTGGAGTATAATCCATTTTATAAACTCCAGTATCATCTGCATTCCATTGTCCACATTTCAAATCTTCTATTGGACAATCTGTAAACTTTACTACATTTCCACCTCGTGATTTTAAATTATGTATGTATTCCTGATTTTTTTGTTTAAAAATACTATTAAAAGCTCTTATCACTTTTAATTCTTTTGCTTTAGTTCTAATTTTTTCAATTATTCTTGTTTTATTAGGAGAATTAGGTAAAGCTATAAGATAATCAAATATATAATCTTCAAGAATACTTTCTGAATTTAATTCTTCTAAATTATAAGGTGGATTTTCTTCAAGCAATTTTTCTTCTAAGTTCTTGTTCAACCTTTTTACACCACCTTTCTTCTGTTTTCTTAAACCATAACCAATCTTCTTCTGTTCCAAATATTAATAAGTCTATATAATATTCAATTATATTTCCTTCTTGAAGTTTTTCTATTTTGTTTAAATTATGTAAGTAATTACATAGAATTTGTAAAGTTCTATTGTGCCATATTTCAAATTGCTCTTTTGCTTGTTGGACTTGCTTATATTTGTTCAATTCGTAATTAGATGTTTGTTGTCCAAAATTAATTCCTAAGCATAATATATTATTTATCTGTTTTGCACTTTCATAAGCATTTATGTTTAAGATTTTAGACACTAATGTTATGCAATCTCCACCTTCTCCACAACCAAAGCATTTAAAAATTTGCTTTGATTGTGAAATAGAAAAAGATGGTGTTTTTTCCTTGTGAAATGGACAACATTGTTTTTTATGTATTCCAAAATATTCTGCTACTCTAACTATATCAGCTCTTTCTTTTACTTCTTGTATTTTGTTCATAACTTACCTCCTAAAATGGAAGATCGTTGTTATCAGATGAAATCGAATTTATATAGTCTTCAAAAGCTTCTCCTTTTTGTGGTAATTTTTTTATTTCTGGTATTTTAAATTTTCCTTCTTTTATTGATTGTACTGTTCTAATAAATTTTACTTTTGTAGTAGTTGCTATAGTTCCATCTAATCTTTCGTATTCTTCTTCTCCAAATATTGCTCCACATTTTAAGTCTGCTAATTTCTTTTCATCCCAGTTCCATTTAAATCCTTCGTTGCTATTTTCTAATGATGTCATTAAACCTTTTAAAAATCCTGCTGCTTTTTCTCCTTCTAGCATTTGTCTATAAATCGCTCCTGCAGGCCATTTTTTATCAGGACTTGCATTTTCAGTAAATCTATTTCTAAAGAAGTCTTTTTTATCTCCTTCTACAATGTCTAATGCTAAAACTAACATATTTTTTCCACTTTTACTTTTCTCCTCTTTTGCACTTATAATCTTACAAATATATCCTCCTGCTTCTAATTTTTCATATTCTCCTGTTATTGCTTGTGCTTCATCATATCCTTTTATTTTTTCCATAATTATTTTTCCTCCTTATTAATTTCATAATATTCTCTAATAGTTGTATCAACTAGCTTTAAGTCGTTATCTATTTCTTTATCTGTAAACATTTCTAATGGTGTCTTGCAAATATCACTTCCATCGCTTTGTGTTTTAAAATAGTGTTTATTATTATCTGTCATGCACCTTAAAGCAATTGTAAACATTCCTTCAATGCAAACTTTTTCATCTAGTAATTTTCCTATTGTTTTTGGTTTTATATCTCCAAAATCGTTTTTATCTTCATGCATAATAAAATAAACAATCTTATTATCTGGTAATTTATTTTTCACAAACTCTATTAATCCCCAAAAATGGTCTCCTATTTCGTTATATAGGTTAAATACTCCATTTCCTCCCCCAGTTGCACTATGTTTATTCATAAAATGATTTGTTATTAAATATCCAGCATCATCTATTACTATTGCTTTTTTCTCTGTATTAAATATTGCTTTTAATATTTTTTGATAATCATCTGTACAAATTGTACTTTCGAATTTCTTTTTAAAAGGTAATGGTTTTTTCAAAACATTAATTAAAGCTAATTCTTTTTCAGCAAAGTTTCTTAAACTAGTTGACTTTCCACTACCTGATTTCCCGAATTATTAATACTGGTAATCCCATTATTATTCCTCCTTTAATTTATTTAATATTTCATTAGTCCTTTTTTTATCTTTTATAATGTTTTTTCAAACTTATTTCATCAACTTCAATATTAAATGTCTCTTTATAATATTTTTTTATTATCTCTATCTTATTCGTAGTGATTCACCTCTTTCTTCATAGTGTGCAAAAAATATATTTTCTCCTCCATCTAATGCCTGTCTTATTTTTGTATTATCAGGTTCTACTTTTAGGTATTTTTGAGGTATATTACTATAATCTTCATCAATCCATAATGGAGCTAATCCTCCATTTTTTTGTATTCCGAAGCTAAATTTAGCTGTTTTAAATTTAGTTTTTCCTGTTTCTCTCATTGTCTCTTCAAGTTTATCTTTTAAAAATTTAGCTCTACCTTCAAAAGATTTTTGTCTTGCTTCTAATCTCGCTTTTTCTTGTTTACAAATTTCAGCATCTGCTAAAAGCTCTTTTATAATTACTGCATAATTATCAGCTTTATCCTCGATTTCGCTTTCAATACTTTCTAATGTATCTAATATCATTTGTTCATCAATTTCTTCTTCATATAACATCTCAGCTATTTGTTTATAATTTTCTTTTAATTCATATAATCTACTCATATTCTTGACCTTTCTACCATTTTGCTGTATAATAAAAGCAAATATGGATTTATCTAAATAATTCTTATTTAGAGTTAGTTTATTGATTGGTAGTCGTCAACTAGCTCTTTTATTATGCGATTAATAATTATATTTCTGTGTTTGTCTTTTTCACATTCTGCTATTCCTAGTCTGCTTATGTCTTGCAAATTTAGTAAATCTCTTATAATGCTGTTGTGCAATTTTTCTGTATTAATTTGATAACATGTTAATTCTGCTACTTTTTCATCTGTATTTTGTTTTTCTTCTTCTAGTTGCATTATCTTTTCGCCTTGTCTTATTACAGTTTTTAAGAACATTTCTTTTTCAACTCCTTCCTATCTATACACTGTCATTTGTGTAAATCCATATATTGCCATTGCTACCATTCCTGAGTGTACTAATGTAAATACTGTTACTCTTCCTATAAATGCGTATACTTTGTTTTTATCTATTTTTCTCATATTCCTCATCTCCTTTCACCTATATAATCTAAAAATTTGTTTTTTATTATTAAATATGTCCATCTCCCAGTTTTGCCTTGCATTGCTGTTCCAAATGGAAATTTTCCTTGTCTTAATCCAGCTCTTACTGTTTCTGCATTCATATGTAACTTTTGTCCTGCTTCATATGGTGTTATCGTTTCTATTTTTTGAATATTCTCCAATTACAATCGCCTCCTTTGTTAATTTTTTTCACGTTTTAGTTAAAAAAAATATAATCATCTACATTCAAATTGTTTCTATTGCAATATTTTATAATTGCACCGCACATTGTCGCTCCAGCACCTTTTCCGTTACTTCTCAAAACTTTATTTAAATGTGATCTTTCTACTCCAAAAGCTTTTGCCATTTCTGTTTGATTATTATTAAAAACTTCTTTTAATAACCTCAACAAAGACTTCATATTTAATATCATTTTCTCACTTCCTTTCATTCGTGAATTTTATTTACAGTCACATATTATCATTTGTGAATTTTTTTGTCAATGCTTTTGTGAAAAAAATTTACACTTTTTATTGTAAAATTTTCTAAATAGTTGCAACAGTAAGAAAAAAATTTTTAAAAATGTTGATTTTTTTCACAGATTGTTTTATAATAATGTTAAATAAGTTCACACGAAAAGGAGTATATTATGTTTGATAAAAAAACTTTTTCTGAAATATTACAAAAAATATCTAATTCTTATAATTCTATAACTGATTTTTCTGATAAATCAGAGGTTAATAGAACATACCTTTCAAAATATATAAATATGAAATTATCTAATCCCCCTACTCCTAAAATTTTAGAAAAAATAGCTAACAATTCTAACGGTGTCATTTCTTATGCACAATTAATGGAAGTTTGTGGTTATATAGATGTTTCTATTGATATTGAAAGCGAACAAATCAAACAAAGAACAGAATATATTTTAGATAATTCCGATTATTTATCTTCAATTGGATTAACAAAACAACAAATATTTGAACTACAAAATATTATGAATATGAATTTATCTTCTGATGAATATGTTAACTCTTTAGACAATTTTTTATTAGAGTTACCACTAGAGATATCTTATTCAATTTTAAAGTTTTTACAAGACATGTTATTAAATTTAAGAATTAAAGATGAAGAACAACTAAGACTAGCCAAAAGTTTACACAGAGAAGTTGAAGATTTAATTGACAATGCTCACTCTATTAAAGAGTTGAATAATATTAAACAAGAATATAGTAAAAAATCTCAATACTACATGGTTCCTGTCTACGGTCAAATATCAGCAGGACAACCAAACTGGGCAGAAGAAAATATTGAAGGAAGACTTCCTTTTGATACTAACTTAATGAATATATTAAATCCTGAAGAATATTTCTTTTTACGTGTAAATGGCGAAAGTATGAATAAGGTAATTAAAAATGGAGCATTTGCTCTTATTCATAAACAAGACATAGTAGATGATGGAGAAATTGCAGTTGTACTTGTAAATGGTTATAATGCTACTCTTAAAAAATTTACTAAGCAAGGAGATTTTATTATATTAGAACCTGACTCTGACGATAGTACTATTAAATCACAAGTATATGATAAAACTACTAATATAAAAATTCTAGGTAAATATGTGGGAAAAATGGAATTTAATAAATAAACAAAAGATAAAGTGCTAATTATAGCACTTATATTTTAGAATTATAAACAAACGGAGGTTTTGTTATGTCTAACTTTAAAAGAAGAAATAATGGAAATGGTTGTGCTACCTATTTGGGAGATGGTAGAAGAAAACCTTGGGGAGCAAAAATAACAATTGGTAAAGATATAGACGGAAAAAAGATATATTATTTTATAGATGTATTTGAAACAGAATTAGAAGCATTGGTATGTCTTGAAAACTACCATAAACAACCTTATCCTCTTTATGTTAAAGAAGATAAATATAATAGAATAGTTACTTTTCCTCAAAAGCCCTACCCTCTTGTTCCAGTAAAAGACCCTAACAAAGAAAATATTGAGAGAATAAAAAAAGAAACATATACATTTAAACAATTATATGAGAAATTTCAAGAAGCTAAAATGCTTACTAAAGAAGAAATGCAATTGGAGAAAAAGTATCATATAAGACCTAAAGATAAACCATATAGTAGAAACTATTGCAGAGCAATGATAACTGCTTTTCATAATTCTACAGAATTATATGATAGAGTTTATAGAGATTTAAGAGCATCTGATTTTACAAACCATATAAAAGAAAGTAAAAGAGGTCCGGACTCACAAAGACAAATGCTTAATTTATATATTAATCTTGATAAATTTGCATTAGAAGAAGATATAATTGAAAAAGGATATGCACAATTTGTTACAATTGCTACAAATACTAGAAAAGAAATTAAGAAAGCAATGAATAAAGTTGTAGAAAAAGAACGATTATTTACTCCTGAAGAAATAGATTATTTATGGAATCTAAAGCCAAAAAGTGAAGGTCGTCAAAAGGAAAGTAAACAAGAAAGAGAAATGTTTATTAGAGATTTTTGGCTTATGCTTCTATATGCTGGTACAAGGGCCGATGAAATGCTTTCAGTATATACAGCAAACGTATTCTTAGATGATAATTATTTTATAGGTGGTCTAAAAACTGAAGCTGGAATAAATAGAACTATACCAATACACCCTTTAACTAAACCTCTATTTGAAAAATACTATAATCCTGATAATGAATTTTTATTTACACAACCTAATGGCAATAGAATAGATTATGATTATTATTTATACCATTTTAAGAATAATTTTAGAGATTTACACCCAGAAGTATCAAATCATACAGCACATGACGCTAGACATATGTTAAGAAATAAATTAAGACAAATAGGAATTGATCCTGTAATTATAAATTCTATTATAGGACATAGTAATGATGATATTGGAGAAGATATTTATTCTCACGTTTCTATAGAAGAAAAACTACAAGCTATAAAAAAAGTTAATTACGATAATCCTAAAAATTTATATATTTTTGCATCAAATCAATAGCAAAAAACAGGTACAAAAACCTGCTCCGACCTCGTGCGTTATCAACAAAATATCAACAAACAAAAGTACCAAGCTGTTAAAAGTTTGGTACTACTGCATTTCTACTATATTTCCATAATAATTGGTATTATCATAGGATTTCTTTTGGTTTTAGCAAAAATGTAATCTCTTAAATTTTCTTTTGTTGTTGATTTTATTGTTGACCAATCTCGTATTCCCTGCTCTTCACATTTTTTTATTTCGCTTCTTACTACATTTTTTACTTCATCCATTAAATTTTCAGATTCTCTTACATAAACAAATCCTCTTGATATAACATCTGGTCCTGCAACAACTTCTCCTGTAGAAGAATCCATTGTTAGTACTATTATAATTAACCCGTCTTGTGATAAATGTTGTCTATCTCTTAAGACAATATTTCCAACATCTCCAACACCTAATCCATCTACTAAAATTCTTCCATTTGGTACTGTTCCTGTTATCTCTGCACTATTTTGTGATAATTCTAATACATTTCCATTTGATAGCATAAATATGTTATCCTTGCTTATCCCCATACTTTGAGCTGTTTCGCTATGCGCTCTTAATTGCCTATATTCACCATGAACTGGCAAGAAATATTTTGGTTTTGCTAATGCTATTATCAACTTTTGTTCTTCTTGACAAGCGTGTCCTGAAACATGAACATCTTGTAGTGCACTATATACAACCTCTGCTCCAATTTGCATCAAATCATCTATTACTTTTGATACATATTTTTCATTTCCAGGTATTGGCGTAGCAGATATTATAACTAAATCATTTGGTGTTATTTTTACTTTTCTATGTTCCCCTGCAGCCATTCTTGTTAATGCAGACATTGTTTCTCCTTGGCTTCCTGTTGTTATTATTACTAATCTGTCATCAGGATATTTATTTATTAAATCTATATCTATAAATAAATTTTCTGGGCAATCAATATATCCTAAATCTTTTGCAGTGTTTATCATATTTATCATACTTCTACCACAAACAGCAATTTTTCTATTATTTTCCACTGCAGCGTTTACTATTTGTTGAACTCTATGAACATTTGATGCAAACGTTGCAACAACTATTCTTTTCGTACAATGTAAAAATAATTTATCAAAAACTTCTCCTACAGAACGTTCTGACATTGTAAATCCTTTTCTTTCGGCATTTGTACTATCAGCCATTAATGCTAAGATTCCTTGATTTCCAAGTTCTGCTATTCTTCCAAAATCCATTATTTCACCATCAATAGGTGTATAATCAACTTTAAAATCTCCTGTGTGTAGTACGGTTCCTGCTGGAGTTGTAATTGCAAACATTACAGAATCTGGAATACTGTGTGAACTTCTTATAAATTCCACTTTAAATTTTCCAAGTTGGATTGTTTCACCTTGCATTACTTCAACTAATTTAGTACTTTTTAATAATTTATGTTCTTCTAGTTTGTTTTTTATTAGTCCAATAGTTAGTTTGGTTGCATATATTGGTGTATTAATTTGCTTTAAAAAATATGGGATTCCCCCTATATGATCTTCATGTCCATGTGTTATAATTAAACCTTTTAATTTTTCTTTATTTTTTTCTAAATATGTTATATCCGGAATTACTAAATCAATTCCAAGCATATCATCCTCTGGAAATGATAACCCACAGTCTACTACTATAATCTCTTCTTCATATTCAAAAGCTGTAATATTTTTTCCTATTTCGTGTAAACCACCAAGTGGAATAATTTTTAATTTTGATTCTTTAAAAATAGATTTTTTTTCATTCTTTTTATCTACTTTTTCCTCATTAACCTTATTTGTTTTTCTCTCTATTTTTTTTGATTTATCGATTTTTTCTGTTCTATCATTTCTTCTTTGATATGGCCTTTTAGTAATTTTTTTCTCTCCTTCTTTAGCTCTTTCTTTTTTAGTATTTCTTTTTACAAATTCTTTTTTTTCATTTAGTTTTAAATTCTCTTTTGTCATTTTATCTCCTCTCTTCTTTTCAAATTCTCATTTTATTAAAAACGCCCAAAACAGTTTAATACTATTGAAGTATCAAACTAATTAATATTTAATTATCTCATTTTCTTCTTTTTTTATAATACTTTTGGTTTTTATAATAAAATCTCATATTTTGCCCTCATGGCAACAACTGTTAGTATTATACTATAATTTGGTATAAATGTCAAATTTTTCAGCATTGCATTATGTCAATTAATGTGATATAATTATGTACATAATTATTGTAAGGAGTGAAAAATTTATATGTCAAAAAAAATGAGACTTGCAACATTCATTTTTACTTTTTCTTTATTAATAATTGTAATTATATATGTTGCAACAAAATTTTTCACAAATGATAAATATTACGCACCGATAGCAAAGATAGAAGAAAAAACATTTTTAAGTACCAACAATGAATTTATAGAAGTTATAATCTCTCCAAAAGTTCTTTCTTCTTGTGAAAGTCAAGAACAAAGTGAATTACAATATACAAATGAAAATGAAATAATTGAAACTTTAGAAGATGAAAAACAGCTTACTACAACAAGTAGATATTCATCAGAACTAAAATCATCAAAACCAGAAATTACACAGATTAATCAAATATCAGATAAAGAATTTCAATCATATGATAATGATGATTCTGAAGAAGATACAAAAATAGAATCTAGCACAATTGAAGATACTAAAATCACATCAAATACAGATTCAATGGGAACAATATACATACCAAAAACTGGAATAAATTTACCAATTTTAAAAAGTGTAACCGTTTCAGGTATGGAAACAGCTGTATGTTGCTTATATTCAACAGGGGCACTAAATATACATGGCACTACCTTAATAGTTGGTCATAATTATTGCAATGGTAAATTGTTTTCAAATAACAAAAATTTACAAATTGGTGATTCTATTTATGTAACTACAACAGATGGAAAACAAGTTCAGTATACAATTTATGAAAAATTTATTACAGATGAAACCGACTTAAGTTATTTAAATAAAAACACAACTGACAAAGCTGAAATTGCTTTATCTACATGTACAGATAATGATATAGATAGACTTATTATTTTAGCCAAATAATTTTTTCAACAGGGACGGTCCTTTTTGAAAAAATCAATAGATTTTCAAAAAGGACCGTCCCTGTTGAAAATCTATTGATTTTTTTTTCTATATACATTATAATAAAAATATGAAAAAGTTAATTGTAAATGAAAAATATAATGGAAAAAAATTAAATACATTTTTATTAGATAATATTCCTAATATCTCACAAAATTTGCTTTACAAAACTTTAAGAAAAAAGGATATTAAAATAAATGGTAAACGCGTGAATGATAATGTTACCATCTTTTTTAATGATGAAATTTTAGTATATATTTCAGATGAATTATTAACTTCTTCTTTTAATTTAGATATTATATATGAAGATGATAATATTTTAATCATAAATAAGCCAAAAAATATCGAGACAACAGGAGAAAATAGCTTAACATCAATAATCCATAAAAAATATGCACAAAATAATTTACAACCAATGCCTTGCCATAGATTAGATCGAAATACAACTGGTTTAATTATTTTTGCAAAATCAGAAGAAGTTTTAAATATTATGCTTACAAAATTTAGGAATCATGAAATAGAAAAACATTATTTGGCTTTAGTATATGGTATTCCAAAAAAGCAACATCGAAGAATCGAAAGCTATTTATTTAAAGATTCAAAGAAATCCAAAGTATACATTTCAGATGAATTCAAAAAAGGTTATCAAAAAATTGTTACTTCTTATACTATTATAGAGCCAAAAAAAGATAATACTTGCCTTTTGGACGTAGAAATTGAAACAGGTAAAACTCACCAAATTAGAGCTCACTTAGCTCATATCGGTTACCCTATTATTGGAGATCGGAAAATACGGAAAAAATGAAATAAATAAAAAATTTTCTAAAAAATCTCAAGTTCTTTGTAGCTATAAAATTAAATTTAATTTTATTAGTTATAGCGGATTGTTAGACTATTTAAATGGAAAAGAAATACAATGCAAAATGTAGCATTGTATTTCTTTATTATTCTATTTTTGTTTTTTTATTACAATTATCCATATACCACTTAGCACTACTGCAATTGCAAAACATCCTACAGCTATTAATGCATAATTAAAATTGTTTTGTCCTTGCTCTCTTTGTTCAAAACCACTCCTTGACATTCCTTGCATTCCCATCACTCCAAATGAAGAATTTTCTTGCTTTGTCATAGAATTTAAATCTAATTTTTCTATATTTGTATAAATATTGTTATCATCAATAGACCCAGTTACACCTTTTCCTGTATATATATAATATGATTTTCCACTTTCTAATTTATCAGAATTATAGCAAATTGTTGAAATTTTTCTATCTGCTTTATACGCAAATATTGCATTTTCATTTTCATCTGCTATAACTATGTCTTCGCCTTCATTTACTTCTTTTGAAAATTGTATTTGAATAAACGTTGTATTATTTTGAGTTTGAAACTCCTCGTACATACCTCCTACTGAAAATACAGTTCCACCATTTATATATGTTCCTAAATCTGAATCTAATCCGTTATCAGATCCAGGATGAGAATAAGCATATACACTTCCTCCATTAACATATAAATATCCGTTTGAATCTATTGCATCTCCTTCTTCTGCATCATTAGATACTTTTGCAATAAATGTACCTCCATTTATACTAATCACACTTTTTTTATCTGTACAAGCATTTACACAATCATCTAAAGATTCAATATCTACTATTCCACTATTAAACGTACAATTCATCTTTACTTCTATACCTTCTTTTTTGGTTGATATTACATTTATTGTACCTTCTCCTTCAAATGTTAATGATGTATCAGAACTTATTGCACCATCATATTTATATCTTTCATAATATTCATTTTCTTCACTATATCCTTTATCAAGATAGTATACAAGCTCATTTTGATCTTTCCATCCTTCTACACTTACTTTCAATTTTCCTCCAGTTATTGTATTATTAGTATTTTTAGCTGATGATATTATCACTTTGCATTTTTCATTATCTATGCTTTTGCTATATACCATAATTGCTGGGGCACTTTTGCAAGTAATATTGACATTGTTCAATATAATTTTCACTTCACCTTCTATAATATTTGCATTAATTGAAATTTGACCATCATTTAAAGTACCAGAAAATTCATAAGTACCAGCTTTTGTAATATTAATAATATTTGAAATATCCACATTAGCTTCTTTTGCTTCAGAACTTGAACCTCCATTGTCTGTTTTAGTTGACACATACACATTTTCTTGAATGTTATTAGAAATTTTTTCACCATTTACTATAATATCATTATCATTTAGATTTATTTTTGTTGTACTACTTTCTGCATATGAATAACTGATAAAATAGCCCCCTATAATAAAAATTGTTAATAAAATAATTTTTAATCTTTTCATAATTCTTTTCCTCTCTTCCTTTTTATTTATATTAATGATAATTCTTTTTTCTTAAAAAAACCTTAAAATATAAATATTTTTTATTTTTTTCAAAAAGGACCGTCCCTCTTGAAAAAATAAAAAAAATTTTCAAAAAGGACCGTCCCTTTTGAAAATTTTTTATAAAACATACAATAAAATGCATAATAATTGTAAAACAGTTGAGATTACACATAATATATGAAATATTGAATGCATCCATTTTTTCTTTTTTCCCACTCCATACAGTATTGCTCCTATTGTATAAACTATACCTCCTGATAATAGTAATATAAATCCTGCTATCCCTAATAAATCTATAATTAATTTTATTTTAACAATTATACACCATCCCATAACTAAATAACATATCATTGAAAATATTTTATATTTTTTTATATCTATTGCATTTAATGTGATTCCAAGTGCAGCAATTCCCCATACGATTCCAAACATTATCCATCCAGTTGCTGGTTCAGCTTCTCTTATGGTACATAAGCAAAATGGTGTATATGTTCCTGCTATAAGTAAAAATATTGAACAATGATCTATTATTTGAAATACTTTTTTTGCCTTTAGCTTAGGACTTAAACCATGATAAATACTTGACATTGTATACAATACTATTAATGTAATTCCAAACACTATTGATGATGCAATTCCATACCCATTATGATGTATTGCTGAAATTATAATTCCTAAAACTAATGTTGCTATTCCAATAGAAGCTCCAACTATGTGAGAAACCATATTAAATATTTCTTCTCCCTTTGAATATGTTGGTAATACTCTATCATCCAATTTTGTTCTTTTCATCTTTTTCTCCTTTTTATTTGACTTTTTATTATATTATCATTTTTTTATTATATTAGTCAAGAGAATTCAATACCCAAAATTATTATAACCAACATTCTTGATACTTTATGTATATATGTTTCTATATAATTTTTTCTGTATTCATAAAGCTTTTTTAATTTTCTTTTTTAATTTTCTTGGTATTAAAAAATTCAAACTACTTGACTTATATTTTTCTTGAACATTTTGACATAAAAATAAACCCTCCTTGTTAAACTTTTTTGTCTAACAATTTGGGTTCACTTCACAACTAGTTAGGTTCACCTTTTTTTATTCATTATTTATTTTTTTGGCATCATAGCAAGTATTCTACTTGAGAAATCAACAAAGTTTTGTGTTTGTAAAATAACTTTTCCAGGTCCAACTAGTTTTGTTAAAAATAGTCCTTCCCCTCCTAAAAAGATATTTCCAAGTCCTTTTACAGTTTCAATTTCATAAGATACTGTACTTTCAAATCCAACAACATCTCCTGTATCAACTTTTAAAACTTCTCCTGGTGCTAAAGTCTTTTCTATAGCATCTCCATCTACTTCTAAGAATAACATTCCATTACCTGTTGCTTTTTGAAGAATAAATCCTTCTCCTCCAAAAAGTCCTGCAGAAAATCTTTTTGTAAATGCTATATTTACATCTACATTTGGTTCAGCACATAAAAAAGCTCTTTTTTGAATGAAAAATCCTCCTGGATTTTCACTCATATTTATCGGAATTATATCTCCTGGAGTTGTAATGGCAAAAGCCACCTTAGCTCCATCATATGTTGAAGAATATGTATTCATAAAGATTGACTCTCCTGAAAACATTCTTCCTAAGCTTTTCATTACTCCTCCTCTTGCATTTGTAGCCATATTAATTCCTTCTGTTTGCCAAATCATTCCTCCATTTTGTGAATAAATTGATTCACCATTATTTAATGTGAATTCAACTGATGGTACTGTCTTTCCTACGATTTCATACTTCATAATTTTTTTCCTCCTTAAAAATTTAATTTATTTTGATTTTAAACGTAAATACCCTAATTCATTCCACTCATTATAAGCTAAATTTAGTCTAAATACTACTTTAGGCTTACTTCCAGCTCTATTTTTGTCAACTACACATGCATAATATCTTACATCAGGATTTTTTGATCTTTCCAAATCAAAAAATTTTGTATCAACTTCATTTAATGAATATTCATATTTATCTAAATCTTCATTATGTATTTGCTTAAATAAACATAGTGTATCTAATACTTCTTTAACAGTTCTACTAACTGCTAAATCATTTATGTCTAAGTTTATTGGATCTGTCTTTGTTTCTGAAAGCTGAATAGTAGAACCTATATACATTTTAAAATTTTGTGCTAAATTAGCAAGTATTGTTGCTGTTCTTTTTATTTCTTCGCCATTTCCAATATTATCTATATCTGTTTTTAATGTATCATAAAAAACATATTCAACTTTTTCTTTATAATAATAATTCATTATAACTTTTTTTAATTCGTCATTTGTATGATCTGTAATATTAATAAAATATATATAATTTTTTACTTGTTTATTAAACCAATCTGTTACAGCTTTTGTCATTTTAAATTCAGTTGAAATTTCATCAAGTCTTTTAGCAAGTTGCGCTTGGGTTTCTTTCTTTTCTCTTACGACATATCCTTCTTCATCAACCTTTACATTTTTTGCATCATCTGGCCTAAATTTAAATTCTAGTAATTCTCCTTCTGATATATGAAGTTTCTGCCCATGTAATTTTTGAATTTCCGGATTATTTAAAATTGTTGTAATTAAACATAATTTCATTTTTTCTTCTGACATTTCGTTTGAAATTACAAGAACTTTCTTTTTATGCATTAATGCAACATATGCAGCTAGATTCATTGTAAACCTACTTTTTCCTGCATTTGAAGGCATTGCAAATGCCATAGTTTCTCCTTGCCTTATTCCTTTAAATACACTAGATAAAATTTTAAATGGCAATTTAAGACCATTTGTTAATGTATTGTCTCCATTTAAAAGAAATTCTGTAATTCCTTGATTTAAAATAGCTCTTTTAAATTTTTCTGTAGCAGTTACCTGGTCTACAGCACTTTGAACTTCTTCAACTGACATTTGATTATATAATTCATAATCCAAGATTTCTACAATATCTTTTTGAATGTTTTTTACAGGTATTGCAAGATAATTTTTTCTTAATACAAATATCTTTTTTAATTTTGTATATACTTCTTCCATATTTGCTTCTGAATTTGCATAATTTTCTGTTAAAATATCCTTATATCTATTCGCCTCTTCTGTAACCCTTGCAAAATTGAAATTTCTTTTTGCAACTTCTGGAGCATATTTCTCAGCATCTGTAAATAATATCATTTTATATATATTTAATAATTTTTCATTTGCAAAATAACATTCTTCATATGTAAAATAATATACTGCAATTGATTTTGGCTCATTTAATAATAATCCTATAAATAATTTTTCTAAATCATCTCTTGCTAATTTGTCTGGATATATATCTATATTTTCTTCTGAATCATCTTCATTTTCATAATTATTCTCTGCATCTCTTTGCGCTTTTTCTTCAAATGTTTCTTCTTTAACTTCTAAGTTCATAGATTCAAGTTTCTGTAAATTTTCATACATTGATATCATGTCATCATCTGCAATGTTTTGCCTAGTAGTTTCTATTAATTCTCTATTCTCATCAGTTTCTTTTATCTTGTCTAACCATGCATACAATTTTTGCTTTTGTTCTTCATCCATATTTTCACTTCCAATCTTTTTTTACATTATATCATTTAGATTTTTTCAATTCAAGATTTATTTTTATTTTCTTTTTATCTACGTGAAGTGAAAGTTTAGCAAATTATTATAACCTATCCAAATTATCTATTTATTTCATCATCTGATTGTCTTCCTTGTTCCATCTTTCTTCTCATTTCTTCTAATTTTTGTGGGTCTGACATTCTTTGAATAGGTGGTAGGTTTCTTAATTGCCCATTATTAGTAATCCAGTTTTCAAATTCTGTTCTTGACCTATTTGCTGTACTTGCTCTTGTTTCTTGTGCAGGTGATGGTAGCACATCCAATTGTTGGTGAACAAAGTTTTCTACAAATGATAAATTCATAAATAAATTATTTCTTTGTAAAAATTGAGCTACCCTTTGTTTTAGTGATAATTTATTTTGATTTTGTTGTTGCATATTGGATTGTAATTGTTCAGTTCTTGCAGGTCTAATTATTTCTCCAAATTCATTTATTGAATATCCTTCTGGCATTTCCATTTGTTGTTCTTGACTTTCAATTGTTTGAACTCTTTGTCCTGTCATTACATTTATCATTTTTAATTTGTTTTCAATGGTCGGTACATTAAAACCACCATTTCTAACAACAGCTTCTTTATATTTATCTTGAAATCTTGCATTAGCAAATTCTTGAATTAAACCTTGTGCATTTTGAAATATAAGCTCAAATCTTTCTTTACTTATATTAGTTTTATATAATTCTGAAAATGCCTCATTTAATTCTCTCCAAGCACCATTTCCAAGATATTTATCAAATTCATTTTCCACCATACTGGAATCATTTAATATTCCATAAAAAAAAGTATTTGCTGGTTCTTGTGTTCCATCATAGTGTGTAATTAGTGAATCTATCTTATTTTGTGTAAGTTGCTCAAAACTCATTTCTTTGTCAAAATCATTTCTCATTGAAACAGCAAGTAGTTTTACTAAATCATCACATTTTTTATATGAATTAAATTCTGATACATCCACTTTTCCTGTTATTATATCATCCGCTTTTGCATCTCCTCTTATTGCTAATTGTGCAAGTAAATTAATTGCATTTTCTTGTATTTCTTCTCCATAAAAATGATTATCAACTTCATCTCTTCTAATTAATCCAGCTACTTGTCTAGAATTAGACTGTTTATCCAAAGTTTGCCTTTGTGCATTTGATGGGTTTAACATTAAATGTCCCATTTCATGAGCCAATCTAAAGTTTGCATTATGACCTTCAATTTCTGGATATCTATATGCTAAATCATAATAGAATATATCATCTTGCATATTTCTTTGTCTAACTTCTCCCTTTGCTGTTGGGTCTATATCATATATTCCAGATAATTCATCATTAAAATGAATATTCAATCTGTCTTCTGATGTATTATCAATAAAATTTTGCATTGCTTGTCCATTGTCTTTTAGTAAGTTGGACATTAACCTTTTTATACTATCAAATCTTTTTAATTCTTGACTTATTATCTGTCTTGCTTCTTGTTCATTTCTAGCATATACAACATATTGATCATTTCCAAAACTATATTTACTCATCTTTTATATCTCCTGCTTTTGATAAAAGATAATATAACATTGATTTCCTTTTATTATAATTATCTATTCATATAATACAACTAAAAGAAAAATTTGTAAATATTTTACTTCCACATATTTATTTCTATTTAATTTTTACTTCTATATTCAATTGCGTGGCTATTATATATCCAAAAATAAATAGTTGTTCATTTTCTTCTGCTGTAATTTCACTTCCAATTTTCCAATATCTTTCAAAAAGTTGTTTCTGTTCTGGTGTGAATGTCTTTTCTAGTTCATCTGAAATTTCAATGTGCTTATGCATTAAATCAGAATACTTTGTGCTAGGTGTATAAACATCTTCTTCAAAATACTCATATAATGCTTTTAATAATATCTATAACTCCTCCTATAGTGTCCCATTATAACGCGCAACTTCAGAAAAGCCAAGTCACAGATTTCAAGTTTTGTATAGAGATTTATGTATTGCATTCTGTCCCAATTCTTCTATCATAGGTTCTACCCTTACTAATATCTTACTAAATAAAAATATCATCAACATTATACTTTCTTTTTAATTCTTCTTGATACGCTTGTTCATTAACATTTAAATGATTTCTAAATTTTATTTTTTGTTCTTCTGTTTCACACCAGTAATTCAAACAAATCATAGAAATTAAGCCTTTTGCCTCTTTTGTAAGATTCAATTCTTTTAAAGGCTTATTATAATCAAAATTGCAAGAATAATTATTTGACGCATTTTCTTTAAGAAATAACATAAATTTATTGGGAATTTTATTTATATCGTCTTGATTTATTCCTTTTAAATAATGTAATGTTTCAGCCATTGCTACTCTATATCTTTCGTTTACCATAATTTTCTCCTATTTTTGTTGTTCAGTTTCATCTATTATTTTTTCTTTACCCAGTACAGTTTCTCTAACAACTTTAGTAGCCTCTTGCTCCGTAGAAATTCTGACTGCACTATCTTGCATACAATCATCTAATCCTGACTTCCCATGCATTTTACTATTATTATCACTTTTGGTTTTTGGCGTTTTAGTTTGCAGTCTTTTTATAATATTATCTAGAGCTTCAATTTCCTGTCCTTGATATTCCATAACTAAATCTAATTTAGACTCATCATGAGTTTCAGTATGGTCATCATTGTTCACTAATTGCTCTGGATGTTCTGCAATCCACTCATCTAAAAAAGCAATTTCATCAGAATAATAAACCTCTCTATATGCTTGAAAATCATTCTTAGTTTTTAAAACTTCTGAATATTGTCTTTTAAAAGAAGCCTTTAATTTATCAAATGTTCCTTGTCCCATTTTACTATCAATTTGTTCTCTTAATTTATCATATCTAGGAGCATTGATGGGTTCTATTTCTTCTTTTTTATGTGCTTTTAATTCAGCAATCCTTTTATCTATTTCTTCTGTTGAGCGTTTTTCCTTTTTTAACAAATCTCTTTCATTTTCTAATTGTTTGATTATAGGATCATACTTGGCTTTTATTTCATCTATTTTTTCTTTTTGCTCGTTAGTAAGAGCAATAGAAGCTACTATATCTCTTCCAACTATTCTTTCTAATTTCTGTACAATTCCGAGTTTCTCTTTGATGAGATGTAGGAGTTAACCTTAATCCATATTTATCTGCCATCTCTCTACTTAATTCTTCAGTAGTTCCCTCTACAAATACTCCTTCTCCAGGAACAAATATATGCATTGATTCATGTGGTAAAACATCTAACATCCAATCTAAATCAATTTTACCATCTGCTAATAATTCAGCAAAATAATCAAATTGATCTCTAGTACTATCAACTTTTAACAGACTTTTAGGCTCTATAGATTTTTTTAGATTTTGAGCAGTAGCTCCCTCTATATATACTCTTCCATTACTATCACTGGTATATTTTATACCAGCTCCACGTAATTGATTAGGATTTTGTCCGTCTATAAAAGGTTGAATTCCTATATCTACTTTTATTCCATTTGAACCACCTCTACAATCAGGCTCATTTTTATATGTTGGCGTAACAGTTAGTTTTTCAATATCTTTACATTCAAATTCTGGAAATTCAGCTAAATATATCGCAACACACTTTTTCATTTCATGTTCTAATATTATCCTAACATCGTCATCTAATTTTCCATCATCACCAAAAGCTGTTTTTCCTTGTGATTTATATATTTCAACAATTCGTTTTATTTTTTTATTAATTTCTTCATTGTTACTTCTTATATCTTGTAAATTAGCCATCTATAAAACTCCTATTTATTATTAAATCTTTTTCTTACTATATAATATACTTTTTTCACTTTTTTATCAACTTATTATTAAAAAAAGATACCATTGTTTAGTATCTTTTTTATAATTATTTATTTTTTAATAATTTTTTATTTTCTTTTTCGAGTTGTTTTAAACTTTTCTTGGGAGTGGGTAAATCTTCTGGCATAGTTCCTCCAGCTTCTTTAATAGCTTTTCTAACTATTTTGCCAATTTTATTATGAGTATCACAAGCTTTCTTTTCAGTATCAACATTATCTTTTTTTAATCTTTGCTCTGTTTGAGAAATTCTAAATAAATTAGCAATAAGTTCATCACTTCCCATATTATCTAAAATGTCCTCTCTGTACCTTAATCCTTTTCTTTTAGCAATATCATCAGCAGTTTCACCATTATATAAACCTTTATAACCTGCATTATGAAATTTATCAAAATTTTTAACTCCTGCTTTTTTTGCTGTTTGATTAAGAGAATAATTTCCTTTTCTTGTTAAATCTCTTTGATAAAATCTTTTTTCATCTTCTGTAAGCATACTATATTCTTTTTCGGTAATCTCTTGTTTTCTTGTTTGTACTGCAAAATAAGTTTGAGCAAGTGCAATTACTTTTTTTCTACTATCTCCATTTTGTGCTATTAAATAACAAGCATAACGAGTTAATTCATAGTCTTTGATTTCAACTTCTGCATTATTAGCACGTTTTGACAACTTATTGACGTCAGTAAAATGTTCAAACACACTAATACCACTATTTTCACAAGATATTTTAGCTTTATCAATTATCTTTTCAAAATTTTGCCAATTTGAATACTGTAAAATAGGCATAAGTTCCCTTGCATACCAAAATTCAATACCATTTTCATTGATATGTTTAATATCTTCAAACGATTTATTATTTTTATCTATTTCTTTCAATAATATCATCTCCATTTCTTAATATTTTTATTATTTATGAAGTATAATAAAACAATTGTTTGCAAAAGTCAATTCTTTTTCTATAATTTATTGAATAAATATAATGCTACTTTATTTTGTTCAGTTGGTTTTAGTTCCATTAATTTAGCCATTGCAAACATTACAAGTTTATATTTTCCAAAATTTATAAGTGTAATTCTATATTCTTCATCTATGTCTTTTAACATACTATCAAATTTATCATAATTTTCTTTAGTATTATATATAAGGCCTGACCATTTGCTTTGACTCATACATATTGCTAATCTTAATTTATCTTTTATATCCATATCATTTATTATATCTATTAAATATTTTACTTTTTCATTTTCCATATTCAATTTTCCTCCATTTTAAAATCTTGTATCATTATTTCTCTTTTTATTATTCTTATTTTCATCTGGTATTGTTACTTTTCTTGCAATATTATTTGCAATTTCATTATCGTTATCATCAAATATACCATTTTTATATAAATCATCACTAACAATTTTATAGTTTTTATCGTTTTCATAAGTTATTTTCTTATGAAAGTGGCTCATAAGACTATGCCAGAAGCCTTTAAATTTCTGTAATTGCGTTTTTAGATTTTCCTTTTCATCTCGTAATTTATTGATTATCTTGTCTTTAGCTGATAGCTCATTTTTCAATTTCTAGTCTTTTCTTTAAGTTTTCCTCAAATCGTAGTTCTTCTTTAATTATCTTCATTTCAAGCACCATCCTTTCTTTTTAGGATATTGGATGATGTTTTTTGGGCTAAATAAAAAAATCATCCAACTTACTTGAATGATTTTTAATCTATCTGTTAGTTTGAACAGATACGTCTTTGGTGGGCAGGGATGGATTCGAACCATCGTACTCAAATGAGAACAGATTTACAGTCTGCCGCCTTTAGCCACTCGGCCACCTACCCTTATTAAATTTTTACCCATTATACAAAAATGGTGCTCCCTCAAGGATTCGAACCTTGGACCCACCGGTTATGAGCCGGTTGCTCTGACCAACTGAGCTAAGGGAGCATTTTGCTTAACGCAAGTTAAAGTATAAACTATTTTTTATATATTGTCAATACTTTTTTTAAAATTTTTACAAATAATATCCACTTTTTTTCAATATATGTGGATAATTACATTATTTAAACACTGTTGGAGTAGATTTTTTCTACTCCAACATTTCTTATAATTAATTGTTTTCTGTTTTTCCCTCTGTAAGCGCAGGTTGCTTAACTGTTATTCTGATTCTTGTAAAGAACGTAATGGCTTTAACAAATTTTGATTTTTTGAATCTTTGCCACAATGATTGTTTTGCTTCAAAAGTTGTTTCTTCTATATATTGTTGTTTTGCCTCTTGATTTTCTTGACCATTTTGTACACTTTGAACAGCTTGTGCTTCTTGCGCAGTTTCAACTTGTACTCCTGGTAGAACCTCGTCTGCTTGTACTACTAGTACTTCTTGAGAAGGTTCTGGAATTTCTTTTAATGCATCTGCTATTTCTATTCCTATATAACTTAATGCTTTAGATTTATCTTCAATTCTTTCCATATCTATTTCTATGTGCAAATTAGACTCTAAATTATTAATTCTAGCATTTAACAATTTCAATGCATCTTCATATTCTTCTGTATTCTTTTTACTTTTTCCTAAAATATTTAAAGTTTCGATAATATCTTCTGAAAAATCGTTTTCTGCTTTTTTTACTTTATCTTTCCAATCTTTTTCTCTTTTCTCTGTGCTCTCTACTAATTTACCCAATTTAGTTGCTAATATAATATTTCCTTCTCTTTGCCTAATTAATTCTTCTATTTTTTTTGTATTTTCTTCAAATTGTTTTGTTGAATATTCGACTAAGCCATTTGCAGCATTATAAACTCCTGCTGGAAAATTCTTCTTTTTAGGATAATCAATTAAATAAGATTTAATTGACTCTACTAAATCTTTAAAATATGTATCTTCTTCTAATTGAACTATTTGTTTTTTGCTTTTTGGATTTATCATTTTTTGAACTTTATCTATATTTGATATTATTTTTTCTTCTGTGATTACCATTCTCACATTTACTATGCCAGATGATTTAGACATTGTAAACTCGACCTCCTTTTATCTTACGCGTACTCACTTTTCATGTATCTTATTTTATTATACATTATGTTACAAAAAACTACAAGGGAATTTCGTCATTTTTTTGTTATTTTTTCATTACATTTTTATTACATTTTTATTACATTTATATTATGGTGCTTTTTATATATTTTTCATTTCTTCATGTCTTTTTATTTTTTGAGTTGTTGTCTTAATAAAATCTTTTGTTGTTACTTTTATCTCTTTTACATATTTATATGCTGGCATAGTTTTATTTACAATTTTTACTTCTTGCCATAAAAGTTCTCTTATTTTTTCTTCGTCTTCCTCATTATATTTCTCTTTTATTATTTCAGGATCATAAACTAATTTTGCTTCAATTCTGTAGTCACCATCTTCTTCTGGCCTTCCATATACAAAAGACTCTTTAACTCCTTCTATCTTATTTAATAAAATTTCTAATTCTTCAGGATAAATATTTTTTCCATTTTTTAAAACAATTACAAATTTTTTTCTTCCTGAAATAAATATGTAACCATCTTTGTCTATTTTTGCTAAATCCCCCGTATGAAACCATCCATCTTTTTCAAGTGTTTCATCTGTTGCTTCTTGATTATTATAATATCCTAACATTACAGATGGCCCTTTTACCATAAGTTCGCCTATTCCTTCTTCATTAGCATCTTCTATTTTTACATCTAAGCTTGGGAATGCCTTTCCTATTGATCCTAGTCTTGTGTATTTATCATCTTCAGCCGCAATAACAGGTGAAGTTTCTGTAAGACCGTACCCTTGGTACATTTTTATTCCTAATTCATTAAATCCTTTTTCAGCAATTGGATCCAATGCAGCTCCTCCTGCTACAAAAAGCCTTACTTTTCCTCCAAAGTTTTCATGAATTTCTTTAAATATTTTTCTTCTAATATCTATTCCAAATTTTAATAAGAAATTACTTATTTTTATTCCTTTTTTTACTTTTTCTAATTTTCCTTTTTTCTCTATACCTTTTAATATTCTTTTATACATCGTTTCATATAAAATTGGTACAGAAATCATTGCAGTAATTTGATATTCTTTTACATTTTCTGCAATATGTCTAATTCCTTCACAAAAAGCAGTACTTGCCCCTTTTGACACAGCATATAAAAATCCAACTGTACATTCAAAAGTATGATGCAATGGTAAAAATGATAAAAATCTATCATTTTCATCTATTTTTATTACAGATGCTATATCCATTAGATTTGATACTATATTTTTTTGAGATAGCATTACTGCCTTGGATACAGCTGTTGTTCCTGATGTAAATAACATTACTCCCATTTTTTCATTATCTATAGTAGCATTTAAAAATTCTCTATTACCTTCTTTTAATAATTTTCTGCCTTTTTCTATTACTTTTTTTAATGAATACATATTTTTTTCATTTTCATCTTTATCCATAGAAATAAAATATTTTATATTTGTATTGTTTTTTTCACTTAGTTCTTTCATTTTTTCTTCATAATTTTTAGAGTAAATAATTCCTTCTACTTCAGAACGAATAATTAAACTTTCAATTTCATTATCTGGAAGTGCTTTGTCTAAAGGTACCACAACACCTGTACCTGTTGTAATTGCTAAATATGTCATTTCCCATTCATATCTATTTTCTGAAATTATTGCTATTCTCTTGTCTTTTAATCCCATATTTACTAATGCTGTTCCTACTGCTTTTATTTCATCTATAAATTCTTTATATTTTATTTCTTTATATTCACCTGGTATTTCTGTTTTAAAAATAAATGCCGGTCTATCAGAAAATTTTCTTTCTGTATTTTCTAACATATCTTTTAAATCTGTAAATTTATCAAATTCATGTATTGGTTTTCTCATAATATTTCCTCTTTTTTTTATCCTTTATTAATATTCTTTTTTCAACATATTATACATTTAATTATCTAATATTGCAAGTATTTTATTTTTAATAAAAAAAAGGACTTTACAGCCCCTTTTTTTATTATTTATTTTACTTTAGATAATATACTTGAATTAACAAAACCTTGTGTTCCGTCAATCTCAGCTAAATACATTTTTGCTTTTGTTCCACTTGCTGTTGTATAATCATATATTTTGTCTGTATATATTTTTATTTTAACATTACCTGATAATAAAGTTTTTGATTTTACTTTACTTATAGTTGTTCCACTAACTGTTGCTTTATCTAATGGAAAGAAGTAATGTTGTGTTTTTAAAGTTGAGGCATTAAGTGTTCCTTCTTTATATTTGTTATTAGTTGTGTTTGTTGTATTTGTGTTACTTTTATTTGTGTTACTTGTATTTGTGTTACTTGTATTTGTGTTACTTGTATTTGTTGTTACATTTTTTAATTTACTTATTATACTTGCATTAATAAAACCTTGTTTTCCATCAATTTCAGCTAAATACATTTTTGTTTTAGACCCTGCTGATGTAATATAATTATATGTTGTATCTGTATATACTTTTATTTTTGTATTATCTTTTAATAAAGTTTTTGCCTTAACAAAATTTATATTAGTTCCATAAACTATAGCTTTATCTAATGGATAAAAATAATGTTCTGCTTTTAATTTAGAACCATCAAGTGTTCCTTCTTTATAATTTTTAGCATTAATATTTATGTCTTCTTTAAATTTTATTAAATTAGCATTAATATAACCTGTTTGTCCATCCATTTTTACTTTTTGCATTGAATATGTACTTTTTTTAGTTGTTAATTTATATGTTTTATCTGTATAAAATTCGATTGTTTTTGTTCCACTTAATTGTGTTTTACCATTGTTAAGTTTCTTACTTTTTAACACATTTCCACTTTCTACTGAAAAATATGCTTCAGGATAAAAATAATATGTACCCTTCAATTTTGAAAAATCTACCTTTCCAGATTCTGTTGTATCTGCATTAGATATTGTTACAAAAGAACATAACATTAATGCAACAAAAGAAATTATAATTAATAATTTTTTTAAAATATTTTTTCTCATAATTAATCACCTCCCTTTTATATTACCATATTTTACATAATTTGTCAATATATTTTTCTTATTTATGTTCTAGTCGAATATAATACAAATAATTATTACGTTTTTATTACAAATCTTTACAAATTGCTTTAACTAATATACAATATGTTTATAAAATTTCACGCAATGGAAATACTATTAAAAATATATTTGGAGGCAAACAAATGAAGAAAAAAAATGAATTAAACTATACAGACTTAAAAATGACATGTGACCCTAATATTTTTAATTTTGAAACAACCAAAGAATTAGAATCAATAAATACTGGTATTGGTCAAGATAGAGGTATTCGTGCTTTAGAATTTGGTATTAAAGTAAATGTAAAAGGTTACAATTTATATATAGAAGGTCCTGGTGGAGTTGGAAAAACAATGTATACTAAACATTATTTGGATGAAATATCAAAAAAGAAAAAAATTCCAAATGACTGGTGCTATATTTACAATTTTGACAATCCAAACGAGCCTATTGCTGTTTCTCTTCCTGCTGGTCAAGGAAAAGAATTTAAAAATAGTATGGATGGTTTTATAAAAGAAATAAAAAAAGATATTAAAAAAACATTTAACGCAGATGATTTTGAAAAAGAAAAAGCTTTAATAAAACAAGAATTTGAAAACAAAAGAGAAATATTGTTACAAGAACTTAATTCTCAAGCAGAAAAAAACAGTTTTCAAGTAAAATCAGCACAAAATGGAATATATATGATGCCTATTGTAAATGGAAAAACAATTGAAGAAGATGAGTTTGAAAAGTTAGATGAAAAGACCAAAGCCGCTTATGAACAAAAAGCAGTAATTGTTCAAGAACAAATAATGGATGTTATTGGAAAAATAAAGCAAATTGAAAGAGATGCTGATAAAAAAATATCAGAATGGCAATCAAATATAGCATTACTAACTGTTAATGTTCATATTAATTTTATAAAATCAAAATACAAAAGAAATAAAAAAATCAATAAATTTTTAAATGATGTTAAACAAGATGTGCTAAAAAATATTCCAATATTTTTAGAAGAAGACAATAGTAAAACACAGCCTTCACAAGGACCTAACATAACAAAAGCACCTGACCCATGTTTAAATTATAGAGTTAATTTATTTATTGATAATTCCCAAAAAGATGGTGCTCCAGTGATAATGGATTCCAATTATTCATATCATAACATTTTTGGAAAACTTGAATATGAGAATTATTTTGGTGCTTTAAAAACAGATCATACAATGTTAAAACCTGGTCTGTTGCACTATGCCAATGGTGGATATATTATCTTCCAAGCAAAAGATCTACTAACTAATATTCAATGTTATGAAACTTTAAAAAAAGCATTAAGAATTAAAGAACTAGGAATTGAAAATACCTATGACCAACGTTCTTCTATGGTTATGGTTTCATTAAAACCAGAGCCTATCCCTTTAGATTTAAAAGTAATCTTAATTGGAAATAGTGATATTTATCATACATTACTTGCAATGGATTCTGATTTCAAAAAATTATTTAAAATAAAAGTAGAATTTGAAGACGATGCTCCAATTAATGAAGAAAATGTTAATAAACTAGCAAGATTTGTCCATGGATTTTGTGAACAAGAAGAATTACCCCCATTAGACAAATACGCAATGGCAAGAATTGTTGAATATTCCTCAAGAATCGCTGGTTCAAATGATAAATTATCAACTAGATTTAATGATTTAGCACAAATAATTGGTGAAGCAGCAACTTGGGCTCAAATGGGCAAATCTAAAATTGTAACACAAGAATTCGTAACTAAAGCTTTAGAACAGAGAATTGATAGAGTAAAAAAATATGATGCAAAATATATTGAAATGATAAAAGAAAATTCACTATTAATTAGTACATCTGGATCTGAAATCGGAGAAATAAATGGACTAACTGTAATGACTATTGGAGATTATACATTTGGTAAACCTGCAAAAATAACCGTTAATACTTATACCGGAAAAAGTGGAATTGTAAATATTGAAAGAGAAGTGGAACTTTCTGGTTCTTCTCACTCAAAAGGGGTTTTAATACTTAGTGGATATTTAGGAGAAATGTTTGCACAAGACATTCCCCTTTGCCTAACTGCCAGTATCTGTTTTGAACAATTATACAATGGTGTTGATGGCGATAGTGCTTCTAGTACTGAGTTATATGCTCTACTTTCAAGCTTATCAGGAATACCAATTAGCCAATCTATAGCTGTTACAGGTTCTGTAAATCAAAAAGGTCAAATCCAACCTATAGGTGGAGTAAATGAAAAAATAGAAGGTTTTTTCCAAATTTGTAAAATGAGAGGTCTTGATGGCTCACATGGTGTAATGATCCCTGTTCAAAATGTAAAAAATCTTCAATTATCTGATGATGTTATAACTGCCGTTAAATCAAAGAAATTCCATATCTACTCTGTCTCAACTATTGAAGAAGGAATTGAAGTTTTAACAGGAGTTCCTGCCGGAAAGAAAGATAAAAATGGTAATTTTCCTGCTGGAACAATAAATTATTTAGTATATGAAAAACTAAAAAAATATGCAAAAGTAAATGAAAAAAACTAATTTCAAAAATTTTCAAGAGGGACGGTCCTTTTTGAAAAAAATTTTTCAAAAAGGACCGTCCCTCTTGAAAATTATTCAATTAATTCCATAGTATCTTTTTCTTCATTTATTCCTTCTATATTATAATATGTTTCAGGAATATTTCCCACTATAACATTTTCTGCAAGTAAAATTTCATTTGTTATATCTTTAGTAATATTATCAAATGGTGTTAATACATTAATTTGGCATTTAATTTTTATATATACTCTATGCAGAGTTTGATTTATACCTTTTGATATAAATTCACTTTTTATTTCTGTTTCTATATTTCCTATTGATGATATTTGAATTTTTACTTCTGGCCCTTTTCCAGCTAATAACTTAAATCCAGAAAAACTTCCTATTGCAATTCCTATATTATCCCTTCCCCTATTATCTATTTCTTTTTGAATTCTTACAGCTATATCAGATGAAATTTCATTAATAGAAATTATATTAGATTTAATCATTTTTACATTATCCTCTTTATCTTTCTCAATAGAAAATAGTTCTTCGTACTTATGTTGTTTCATTACTTCTGTTGTTTGTTCATTCGCAATTATAGTCGCTATAGATTTTGCTCTATTTTCACATAAATTATTAAAAATAGGCATTACAGCATCCAAAATTGTTTTTACTGTTAAACATGCAATTGTTATTATAAAAATAATTTTTATTATTTTATTTTTATTATTTTCAATAAATCGATTTTTTTCTCTTTTATTAATTTTAGGTATTCTAAATCTATACCTTGTATAAATTTTATGCATATCTTGGAATGTACAACTTCTTATCTGGTATTATTCTATTTTCTTCTTCTATATTATTTATTTCTACAATTTGTTCTACTGTACTGCCAAATTTTTTTGCAATTTTCCATAGAGTATCTCCTTTTTTCGTTATATAAATAATAACATTATATTCTTGCTCTTCTCTATCACCTATTTCTTCAATTTCATCTATAACATTCAATTTAGTATTTTTATAAGAATCTAAAATTAATTCTATTTCGATATTACAAGTTATATTTCCTTCTTCCCCTATAATAAAATCTTGAGATTTTATATTAATTTTAACATTGTTTACTGTATCTAAATCACTCAAATTTTCAAATGCATGTTGAAATGGCACATTAATAACTTGTATAGTTATCTCTTGATTTTCTTCTAATATAAATCTAAATTCTAAGTCTCCCTCAAACATAATTGCTGAATTTAGTTTATTTTGCTTAGTTATTGATGCTAAAACATCTACATCTATCATTTTTTTATTTCTCATGTCCTTTAATTTTACATTTTCTCTAATCGTTTTGTTTTCTTTTATATTATTTCTATTTATTATTGCATTAACTTGTTTTTCTTTAAAATTAATCTCTTTTTTAGTACTATATAAATCTTGTATCAAATTTATATTTTTTTCTTCATAAACCCTACAACATGCCATAACTTCTAATTCAACATATATAGAATGTTCTTCAATACTATTAGGTTTTAATATTATATTCTGAATTTGATAATTCACATCACAAATGTTTTCTTCTGTAATATTTGGAATATCTATAAACCCTACTAGTGGAATTTTAGTTGTTACCGGTTTTATTCTATTATCTTCTGTTAAATACACAATTTTAAATTCTGCTTCTGCCTTTGCTAAAACTTTGTTATAACTTATCTTTATATCTTCATTACATATATTTACACTAGCTTTTAAAATTTCTGCTAAATTATCTACATTATCTATTAATATAGTGTCTTTTGCAAAAACTTTATTTTCTTTAACTGCTACTAATGAATTTATTTTTGTTTCTTTCTTCAAAACTTTTATATTATCTTGATTTAAAATAGAATTTACTATATCAATCTCTTCATCCGAATATAATTTTATTTCTAATTCTACTGCTACTTTTACTGATATTTTCCTTCCATTAACAACTTTACATTCAATTGATTTTATTTTTGAATCTAACTCTAGATTCATATCACTTGAACAGTTCGGTACATTAATATTTTCAGAAAAGTCTAAGCTTGGATTCAAAGCTCTTGTTTTTCCATTACTGTCTTCAGATAAATACATAACATAAATATTTAAATTTCCATCTACTCTTACTTTGTTATCTCCGACCTCTTTTTTGTAAATGCTTACAATGCCACTTGTACAAATTGTATTTAAAATATCTGGTTTGGAATCTGGTACTATCATATCTCCTTCACAAATTATTATTTCTTTTTTATTAGCAACTAGTCTATGAATACATATTTTTTCTCTTCCAGCTTCTATCATTTATTTTACCTCCTTAATATTCTTTATAAAAGTATATTAAGGTTATCGTAAAATAATGCAAAAAGAAGGAAATATTTTTCCTTCTTTTTACTTTATAACATTATCTTTCTTTTCTTTGTTTCAACTGGTGGTGGTATTAATGGACTATATGAATCTCCATCAAAAACTTCTACTTCTACTGTCCTTGTTAATACATCTGTGTAACTATATGTTACATTTCTATCATTTTCTTCATATTTTACAACAAAAATATTGGGATATGCTTTTTCTATTGTAGCTTCTTTTTCAAAGGCTTTACTTCTTCCTAGAGAACCTTTTACTATTATCTTTTGTCCTATTTTATCTGAAATATCAGTTTTTAGATTTGCTATATCTGTTTTACAAATCATATCATCACCCACTTCTCTTAAACTAGTCGAATTATAGCATTTTTTAGGCTGATTGTCAAAAACCAAATGTTTGTGTTTATACCTCGTTTTTATTGATTTATCAATATTTATACGAATATATTACATTTACATTACTTTTATGTTACAATTATATTACAAACCTATTTCCTTGTACTATTCTCATTGTTCCTTTTGCCCCAATTCCATCTATTCCTCTCTTTCCATCTCTCAGTTCTTTGTAAAAATCATCTATTGTTATAAATTGAGTATTTTCTGTAGTAGCTATCTTTTCGGCTACTATAAGTGGGTCTAAAAAATCAATTAATATTCGTGCTGGTGAAGAAGCAAAATTAGCACCTGCGGCAATTAATGCTTCAAAATAACTTTGGCAAGCTCCTGCAAATATTGCTAACGATTTATTAAAATAATATTCGTACTGTCTTGCTTTTTTTATTGTTTCTATAAAATATTTTGTATTTTTATAATTCTTTATGTCATAATAATCTAATCCTTTTTTTATCATAGCATCATGACCTGTGATTATTAAAATATCTGGATTGTATATATTTAATAATGAATATATTACTTCTGGTTGTTTATTTTCTGGTATATATTTTACAATAGCATTTAGCCCTATTTTTTTATAATGATAATATGATTTTTCACTGTATTTTTTATCTCCGTCTATATGCAAAATTTTTCCTGTTATTTTGTTCATTTAAAATCACCTCTTAAATGGGCTGTTATATTTTATGTCGAATTTTGTAAAATGGTGATTTTATATAAATAAAAACATCGTGGACATTATATCTGCCACAATGTTTTTTTAATCTTTCATATGACTATATTTTAATTTTGTTGCCATTCCTCCTCTTATGTGTCTCTCTGCCTTATTTTCATCTAATATTTCTCTTACTTCTCTTGCTAAACTTGGGTTGATTTTTCTTAACCTTTCTGAAACATCCTTGTGTACTGTACTTTTACTTATTCCAAATTTTTTGGCTGTTCCTCTTACTGTATCTTTTGAATCTATAATATAGTGTGCTAAATTTACCGCACGTTCTTCTATTGATATATTTTTCATATAGAAAACCCCCATACGAATAGTTTTGTTTAATTCTATTCGCCGTGGGGGGTTTTTATGATTTTATTTGTTCACCTACGCATTTATTTGTCGGAGATAGGGCTCCGAATAACATCTGCTCACCTGTGCATTTATATTCCGCAAAACAGGCTTGCGGATAACATTTGTTTAATTTATGTACTATTTGTTTAATAATACCTTCTCCATATCTAATATATTATAAAATGGAATATTAATACCTTGTTCTGCCTTCATTATAACTTGTCTAGAATAAGCAATAACTTTATTTCTTACATTTAGGGCAATTTCAACATCTTTATTCTCTGTAATATATTTTTCTAAAACATATTCTTTTGTTGTAGGAAATATATTTTGAATTAAAAATACCGCTTTCTTACCAACAACTTCGCCAAAAACAAAATTATATACTCTACGTTGTTTTTGCTTTTTGTATTCATATATCTTTTTGTATTTTTCATATTTAGTAGATATTGGAACAAACCATATTATTTCCTTTTTGAATTTATCTCTAAAACAAAAATAACAAGGTCTTTTATTTCCATTTTCTTTATTTACCATTAGTCCATAATCTTTAAATAAAACAAAAAATTCATCTTTTATAAAGTAAAATTTTCCATCTTCTATTACCATTATTTATACTCCTTTTATGAAAATATGGGATCTAAGTTTTTAGACCCCATATTTTACTATAATTAACATTTTTCCACCTACTCATTTATATTCCGCAAGTAGGGGTGCGATTAACATTTTTTCATTCACAAATTTATATCTCGCAAGTGACGTTGCGATTCACATTTTATTTATAGCAGATATTAAATATCCACTAATATTATATTCATTATACTCTTTTTTATTAACAAAAGTCAAGTCTTTTTGTATTTTAATTTAACTTTTACATATTCTTTATCTTTTAATGAACTTATGATTTTAGATACTCTTTCAAGTGTTACATTTACAATATTTGCAATATACTTGCAAAACAACTTCCTTTTTCTTCACTTAAATATAAAATCATTGAAAGTATTATTTTTTCTTTATCTGATAAGTCTTTATTTAATAAAATTTCTGCTGGTATCCATAGTACTTTTAACTTTTGCATTACATACCCTCCTTTCGTTTTCTTTCGTGCTACATTCGATTTTGTGACATTTAAATTTATTTTTAATATAATTTTAAGTCAAAAAAATAAAGCCTTAAAATTTTACTTTTAATGCTTTATTAAAAATATTTTATTTAAAATCCATATTCTTTGCTAAATACTGTGTATCATTAATCCTTTGAAACCCATTTCTAGAATAAAATTTTATCAACTTCTCTATTTTCTTTTTATCTCTTGTTGGCTTAAATTCTTTTCCTTCTATTTCAAAAGGATTTGCTAATAAAACTAAACATCCCGGTCTTAACTTTAATATTTGTCTTATTAATCTAGGTAATTCTTTTACTATCAAACTTCCTATCCCCATATTTCTATATTTCTTTTCTATAAATATTTCATCAATATAAAGAACATCCCTATCCATTCCAACATACTTATCATTTTGTTCACCATCAAAGTCAAATAAATATTCACATACACCTTGTTTTTCTGAATCTATTAAATCAAATAGATCAAATATGCCATACCCTGTTTCTTCTGCCATATATACATCCATGTATGTCATCTCTACTTTTCCTATTTGTTCTTGTTTATTTAATTCATCGTCTGTTTTATATATTGTAAAAAAATATCTTTGATTTAATAAATCTTCATCTGAACAACTAATATCTATTTCTTTATTATTTATATTGCCATATGCATCTCCGCATCCAGCACCTTCTATTAATATGTTTTCTATATACATTTTCTACCTCCAAAATTATCTTTTTAAAATTTTACCACATTTTATCCCAAAAATAAAGCCTAAGATTTTACTCTTAAGGCTTATTCGGTATTTTATTATTTAATTACCAATCCCAGTTTCACAACAGGATTCTTCACCGCTAGGAAAAACTTCTTTATTTCAATACTTTTAGGAATAATTTGTCCTATTTCCAAACCGTTCTTGAGTGTTACATCTTTGTGTACTGTACTTTTGCTTATTCCAAATTTTTTGGCTGTTCCTATTACTGTATCTTTTGAATCTATAATGTAATGTGCAAGCTGCACAGCTCGTTCTTCTATTGAATAATTATGCATATAAGAAAGCCCCCATAGTGAATACTTTTGTTTAATCGTATTCTTATGGGGGCTGTATTAGAACGTTAATCAATCAATTCCATTATTTCTTCTTTAGAAAGTTTTATATATAAATGTTTTATTAATACAACCTCATTTCTTGATTTATATACTATATTTTAGCAGATTTCTATAATCATTTTCCTATTGACATTAAGAAATTCTCTAACTTTTCTAATAAATAGTCTGACGGTTCTTCACCTTGTTCTTTCTTTTTTAACATTTCTATTAAATCTTCGTCTGTTAAACTAATTATTAATTTTCCTTCTTCTTTCAATATTCCTTCTGCGGCTTTAATAGCATTCTTATTAAAACCGAATTCTAGAAATTATTATTGCTACATTTCTAAGTGCTGAATTAAATAAATATTTTTCAGTTACAAATATATTATTTTGATTTATTTCCTCTTTATAATTCTTATATTCAAAAACTATAAATCTACTATTGTAATGTTCTATTAGAATTCTCCAAAATGTACTTGAACCTTTTAGTCCACAAAGCAAATCCATCACAAATAAATCATCTTTTGTTTCTAGTTGTTCTTTAATCTGTGTAAATTCTGATTCAAATAAATACTTTATTATTTCAGTACACGTTTCTTCATATTTTCTATATGTTTTATCTTGCTTACCAGAATTTACATTTAATAATTTATTAATTAGTTTTTCGGTATCACTCTTTTTTTCCTCTTTATAATTTGCAGCTTCATCATTTTTAAAGATTTCATTTAATATTTTTTGTTCTTTAATATCATTTATTGGATAAGAAATAGTATTTTCTAGTTCTGACATTAATTCAATATTTTGCATACATAAATATTTTATATTTCTGATATCTAATATTATTGAATTGTATTTTATATATATTTCATCTTTTATCTTATCTTCAACTTCACACATCAATAAAAAAAGTATTGGAGTTTCTTTTTCTAAGTTAGTTGTTGTTCTATACTTAATTGTTCTTGCAATAATTCTGTTTAATGCTTGACCTGTTATATATCTATCTCTATATATTTTTATTTCTACTACTATATTTTTTCCATCTCTTTCCGCATAAAAATCTGGTCTAAGCATACTTCCATCTATACTTATCAAAGCATTTCCATTTTTTAAGTCAAATCTATATTCCTTTAAAATTTTGATACATAAATTTTCTATTTGGTTTTCTAATCCTCTAAAATAATATTTAAAATCTACTATTTCATCAAGCCAGTTTGATGGTATACTATAAAATGATAATTTTTTACTTTCACTTGTTATTTCACATATCTCTTTATATTCTTCTTTGCTTATATTATTAACATTATCTAAAATAACAATATGAAATCCTTTTAATTTGAATTTTTCTATTTCATCATATTTTAATATTTTATAACTAATAATGTCACATTGTTTATTTTTAGAAAAAAATTTTTTCATCATGTCTGCATATTGTTCTTGCATTATATATCTGTCTGTTATAATTAGTATTCTTAAATCTCCTGTTCTTTCTAAATCCATAATATCTTCAATTATTTTTGTTTTTCCCATTCCTGTTGATATTTTAACAATTGTTTCATTATTGTTTTTAAAATGTTTTAAAATTTGTTTTTCAATTTCTTCTTTCATTAATTCTAACCTCTATTAATACTTTTAATTTATTCTATTATAGCAAAATTTTGCTATAATATCTACACTTCCTATATTTTTCTGTGTTGATTTACATAATTCAAAATAAGTTATTAAACTATTAGTTTAATAACTTATTTAACCTCTTTATTTTCTGAGCCTTTTCTTTAGTAATTTTTTCATAATAATCAATTAATCTATCTAATCTATCTTCTGACAATTTTTCAACTAAATCTGGATTATTCTCAATTTCCGAAATAAAAGATTTAAACTTATTTTCTTTTTCATTTATTTCTGAAATATTTATTTTTAAATTATCTTTAAAACTATTATTTTTTACTTCATTTTCTTGTTCTATTATTTTATTTTCTATTTTTTCTTTTTTCCTGAAAAACTTCTTAAAAAATGCCTTTATTTTGTCAAAAATAGTTATGTTCTCCTTTTTGATTAATTTATTATTCATTTCTTGATATTCCCTTCTCTATCACTTGGCTTTCTAACTGTTGTATTTCTTTATCTTGCTCTTTACTTAAATTTATTAATTCTTTTGCTCTATCTACTTTTGTTTTTCTCACTTTAGTTTTGTCTTCCCTTTCATGTTCTAATGTTAATAAATGTCTTATAGTAATATGTTCTTGTTGCATTCTTTTTATCTTTTCACTTTGCACTTCACTAGGTTCTTCATACATTGATGTATAAAAAATCTTTTTATACAAACTATCCTCAATTCTTCTAAATTTAGCAAATATTCTTTCTTTAAATTCTTCTTCTGTAAACTGAACTTCTTGTTCCTCATAACCAGCTTTTTTTAGATATTGTTCTAATTCTTCTGAAGTTACTTTTCCTTTACTACTCGTTTTATTTACAATTTCTAGTGCTTGCTCTTCTTCACAACTATTAGCTGATAATAATTCTAATCTATCATTTGTTACATTATCTTTTACCAAAATAGAATAACTATCTTCTAATATTCTAAAATAATTAAATTTTAAATCATTAATATTAATATTCATTGAATTATTTCTAATACACTCTTCTGCAATATCACTAATTATAATATTTTTCACAAATTCAATTTCTTCATTTTCTTTACGAAATGGTTTAAATATTTGTCTTTTATATTTATATTTTTCTAAATTAGAATCTACTTCGTCTTTTTCAAATCCTTTATTTTTAAAGTTTTCTACAATATCTTTATATTTTTTATTATAATAATCTTTAAAGCCTGTGTCTTCTCTTTGCTCTCCAGATATTTCATCTTTATATCTAATACGTCCTCTTAAATTTTCAAAATCTCTTAGCCTCTGTAAATATATTTTTGCATCATCAATAGTTTCAATACTTTCAAAATCTTTGTCAAAAACTCTTTTCATTAGTATATCTTGTGTGTTTTTAAAATATTTTATTTCGTCAAATGGCTTAATATTTTTTAATCTTCTATTTAATCTTCTTCCTGCTAGTAACATTTTAGTTCTATATGCTAAAAAAATCATTAATGGTCTACCATATTTTTTTGCAAATTCTTCTTCAAATTCAATGTTACCATTTAAAATACTATTGTGTGATTTATTTCCTATTGAATATTCCATCTGTCTTACTATTGATACTAAAGGTTTATATGTTGTATCTCTTGAAAAATCAAATTGTATACTTGCTTTATCTTTATTTTTTTCATCATAGTAAAAAGATGAGTTTTTAGATCCAATATAATCTTCTACTAAATTTTCAGTTTCACCTTCTAATAATCCTCCCATATACAAAAGATCATATAATATACATTTTTTTCCAGTAATTGAATGAATATATTCATGTAATCTTGTTCTTTTATCTTTCTTATCTCCCTTATCTATATCATTTTCATCTTTTAATGCAACCATATTATATCTTGGACTATAATATCCTGAAGCTCGCCCTTTTAATAATATATCTTTTTTTATTAATTTTACATTCCTAATTATTTTAGCTATTTCTTCTAATTTTAAATCAATATTAAATTTTTCTCTAATCTCACTGAAATTACCAATTTGTTCTTGGATTACTTTATATTTTTCATTGTCTTCTACTATTTTAATATCTACTTGGCCATAACGCATTATTCTATCAAATCTTTTCATATAATAATCTATATCTAAAGCCATTTTATCCATTATTCTATAAACATCTTGTTTTACATCAAAAACATGCTTTGTACTAATTAACCCTAATTTATTTTTAATTATTGCTAATTGAAAAGCATCTTGAATAGGATTATATTCATTTTCTTCTTTTATGCAAAATAATTCTTCTTCTAATGAAGCAAAATGATAAATAATCTGTTCCTTGTATTTTATGGTATCTATATGAACATATTCTTTATTTTTTATTTTAATTGTAAAAAGATCTTTCATAGTTTTTTCCTTTTATTTTACTAACTCTAAAAATTCTTCTCCGCTCATAGTTCCTTTTTCCATAAGCTCATTAATAACTTTATCAAATAAATTTCTATTATTTTCTAACATTTTTTTAGTCTCGTCATAACATTCATTTAACACACTTTTTTTCTCTTTATCTAATTCTTGAGACATTTCTATACTAGTATCAATAGTTTTAGCACTTATTAATCCTAATGTATCAGACATTCCACATTCTTTAAGCATTTGTGTAACTAAATTAGTCGCTTTTTCTAAGTCATTCCAGCACCCACTAGCAACTTTTCCTAATATCACTTCTTCTGCAGCTCTCCCTGCTAATAATACATCTATTCTATTTAGATAATCTCTTTTAGTTAAATGTAGTTTTTCCTTAAATGGAGTATGTAGTACATAACCTAGAGTTCCATTTCCTTCAGGAACAACATTTATTACTTTCAATGTTGTTTCTCCGTTATGCAAATATTCTATTAATGCATGACCTATTTCATGTATTGCAGTCCATCTTCTTGATTCTTCATTAACATCTGAAGGTAATACAACATTTTTCTCATTATTAAATGTTTTCTCAGCCATTTCTTCAATACTTGGAATATCTTCTTCCATAATTATATCTATATTCTCATCTAAATTTTCACTTGAAGAATGTTTTATTAATATTTCTTGCAATAATTTATCTACAAATCTACCATTTCCAAAATTTTCAACAGAGCTAAAATATTTTAAAATTCCAATTACTTTTTCTTTTACTTGTGGACCAATTTTTAATGAATATTGTCTACATTTTATTTCAAATATTTCATATAATTCTTCATATTTATAATTTTCAAATTCAAATGTATATCCTATTCTTGATGCAATACCTGAGTTTGAATTTATAAATTTTTTCATTTCTTTTGTATAACCTGCAAAAATAACAACTAATTCATCTTTATAATCTTCCATTGCTTTTACTAATGTTGCCAAAGCTTCTTTTCCATAATCTATATTGCTATCATCTGGAGTTAAACTATAAGCTTCATCTATAAATAATACTCCTCCGCAAAGCTCCTTCAATTACCTTTTCTGTTTTTGGTGCTGTTTGCCCAATGTGTTCTCCTACTAAGTCTTTTCTTTCAACTTCTACTAATTTATTTATTCTTATGCATCCAAGATTATATAACATATCAGTTAAACATCTTGCCATAGTTGTTTTACCTGTTCCAGCATCTCCACAAAATAACATATGTAATCTCATTTCTGGTAAATTCTTTTTTGCACCTTTTGACAATTTATCTCTAAAAATTGCATATTTTCCTAAAGAAATAATTTCTTTTTTTATATTTTCCATTCCAACTATTTCTTTAAATATTTCTTCTATTTTTTCTGGATGCCTCTCTCCTGAACTTAAAGTTATTATTTCTTCTATTGTTGGTATACTTTTATCTGTTAGAGTTAAAACATTATCATCATCTAAATTTAATTCTGATTGTTTTGTTAATGCTTTTTGCAATAAATTATCTATATATCTACCATTTCCAAAGTTCTTTCTGCTTCTCCCAAAATTTATAATTTCTCTAAGTTTAATCTCTGCACTTTCATCTATTAATAATCCCATTTTACTAGATTTTAATTTAAATATTTCAAATAATTCATCTTCTGTATAATCTGCAAATTCAAACGTATATCCTATTCTTGATTTAATACCTGAATTTGTTCTTATAAATTCTTGCATTTCTTTTGAATAACCTGCAAAAATAACAACTAAATCATTTTTATTATCTTCCATAGCTTTAACTAATGTATTTATTGCCTCTTGTCCACTATTACCAGTTGTTTGAGAAAGTGCATATGCTTCATCAATAAATAATACTCCTCCGGATAGCAGAATTTATAACTCTACCTGTTTTTAACGGTGTTTGACCAGTAAATGCTGCTATTAAATCTTTTGCAGCAACTTCTACACATTTATTTTCTTTAGTATATCCTAAATCAAATAATGTTTTTGCTATCATTCTTGCAACTGTTGTTTTTCCTGTTCCAGCATTTCCTAAAAACATCATATGCAAATTAAAACTTGGTACTGTCTTACCTAATTTTTCTAATCTTTTTTGTAATTTCAAAAATTCGTTTAATTCTTTTAATTGTTTTTTTACATTATTCATTCCTATTAAGTTTTCAAACATATCTTCAATTGTTGTTACTTCATATCTTTCTTTAGGTAATTCTAATTCATCTTTTCTTGATACATATCCTGCTAAAAATGAACTTAAATCTCCATTTTTAAATGGTATATGTTTTCTATTTCTTTCTAAATATTCTAAAAATTCTTTTCTTTTGTCATAATCCATTATATTTTTATGATATTCTGGCAAATTTTGCTCAAACATTTTTAATATTTCTTCATTTTTAAAATCATTAAAATGAATTTCATTGTCAAATACATATGGTAATTTACTATTAGTTTCTAAAAATCTTTTAAATTCTAATGATGTGCAATTAACAATAATATATTTTCCTTTTGTTTGACTTACAATTTTCTTTATATTTCCTTTATTTATTTTTCTTCCCGCTTCTGCTGAATTTGAAAAATCATCATTATTAGCAATTGCTTCTAAATAATTATCTAATTCTATTATTGAATATAGTCTATCATTTTGTAATTCAAAATTAGCACCTAAATTTATATTTAAAACTTTGTTACTACTAATTTTTCCAATTCTATATAAGTAATCTGCAACTTTTTCAATGGTATTTTCTTTATTTGTACCTTCATCCCCGACAAATGCGCATCTTAATCCTTTTATACTAGGAGTTGCTAATGGCATTAACATTTTTTCAACTTCTGTATCAAATTGCATCTTTTTTAGCTCATCATAGTTTCTATTATAAATGTCATTATCTGTTACATTAGTTCCTATTTCTTGAACTTCCTGATTTTCAGTTTCTTTTCTGTTTTTCAAATACCATATATATCCAGCTACCATAATAGGGCAAGATGGCATTTCACAATAATTAAATTTTGATTCTGCACGTCCTCTACAAATAGTATTTAATGACTCATGAAGTCTTATTATAAACTTGTAATTATATATATTTTCATTTGCCATTCCCCTTGCTAAACTTTCTACTAGTCCTTGTCTTTTACATACTCCTGCATGTAACACGACTATGTTTCCATTTTCATCTAAATCTTTATCTACTCTTATCATGTTTAATTCAACTAATTTATTTGCCATATCTTTTACATTTGGTGCTATTTCATTAAAACCATTTCCTGTCCATTCAAAACTAAATTCTATTTTTTCGTTTTCTTCCATATTTATTCTCCATATATACAATTTTTCATTATATATTTTATAACAACACTTATTTTTTTTCAACAATTTATTAATATATGTAATAAAACTTAAGAGAATCATCATTGAAAATTATGCTAGCTACTTGTTCTTGAACTAATTGTTCTTACTGGACTGTAACAAGTTAACTATATCTTTTTAATATTTATTGCCTACATAAATAATTTCTGTTAAAATACTTATAGGAGGAAAAATTTATGCTTAGAATAAACAACATTAAAATATATGATGATTTATCGAAAAATGAACTATTTAATTATTTTATAAAAAAATTTCATATAAATAAAAATGATATTATTTCATGGTATATTTCAAAAAAATCAATTGATGCTAGAAAAAAAGATGATATTCATTATATTTATAATATTGATATTGAAGTAACAGATGAAAAAAAATATTCAAAATTTACAAAAATTGAAAAATATAAAGAACCTATAATAAATGTTAAAAGACATTCAACAGTAAGACCTGTTATTGTAGGTGCTGGACCTGCAGGTCTTTTTGCTGCAATCACTATGGTTCAACATGGTTTAAGACCTATTATTATAGAACAAGGATCAAGTGTCGAAAACAGACAAAAAGAAGTAAACGATTTTTGGACTACCGGAAAATTAAATAATTTATCTAATGTTCAATTTGGTGAAGGTGGAGCTGGTACTTTTTCAGATGGAAAACTTACAACTAATATTAATAATCCCTTATGCTTTAAAGTTTTAAAGGAATTTGTAAGATTTGGCGCTCCAGAAGAAATTATATATATATCTAAACCACATATTGGAACTGATAAATTAATAAATATCTTAAAAAATATTAGAAACTATATTATACAAAATGGTGGTGATTTTTTATTTAATGAAAAAGTAACTGACTTCGAAATTAAAAATAATGAAATTAAAGCTGTTTTTTGTAGTAAAAAAATTGAAACTGATTGTGTTATTTTAGCTATTGGTCATAGTAGTAGAGATACTTTTGAAACACTATTTAAAAAAGGCGTTTCTATGAAGCCAAAAAACTTTTCTGTTGGAGTTAGAATTGAACACTTACAATCTGAAATAAATATATCTCAATATGGTACACAAACTAATTTAAATCTGCCACCTGCTGATTACAAATTAGCTTATCATTCTCCTAATGGACGTTCTTGTTATACATTTTGTATGTGTCCTGGAGGAAATGTTATTGCTTCTTCTAGTGAAAAAGATTCTATTGTAACTAATGGAATGAGTAATTTTTTAAGAAATGGTAAAAATTCTAATTCTGCTGTTCTTGTTAATGTAACACCAGATGATTTTGAAAATAATTCTCCTCTTGCAGGAATTTATTTTCAAAAAGAATTAGAAGAAAAAGCATTCAAATTAGGTGGTTCAAATTATTTTGCTCCAATTCAAAGATTTGAAGATTTTTTAAATAATAATAAATCTACTCATATAGGTACAATTCTTCCTTCTTATAAACCAGGAACTACTCTTTCAAATTTGAATGAAATTTTTCCTGAATTTGTTAAGACAACATTAAAAGAAGGTATATTATATTTTGATAAAAAACTAAAAGGTTTTGCAAATCCGGATAGCATTTTGACTGGTGTAGAAACTAGAAGTTCTTCTCCTGTTACAATAATTAGAAATGAAAATTTAGTTTCTAATATTAATGGTCTTTATCCATGCGGAGAAGGTGCAGGATATGCTGGCGGAATTATGACAGCTGCTGTTGATGGAATAAAATGTGCTATTTCTGTTTTAGAAAAAGAAGTATAAAAACTATATAAATTAGTTTTTATGCTTCTTTTCTTAAATCTTTTACTATTTTTTCTAAATTTTCAATTAAATAATCCACATCTTCCATGGTATTATTCTCTCCAAACGTTACTCGTAAAGAACTATAAGCAAGTTCTGGTTCTAACCCTATTGCAACTAATACATGTGAAGGCTCTTGCGAACCTGTATTACATGCAGATCCTGCTGATGCACAAATTCCAATCTGATCTAATTTAAAAAGCAAAGTTTGCCCATCAACTCCTTTAAAAGAAAAATTTACATTTCCAGGAAGTCTATTGTTTCTTTCACCATTTAGTTTTACATCAGGTATTTTAGATTCAACTTCATTTATAAAATAATCTTTAAGTTTTTTTAAATAATCACAATGATAGTTAAAATTATTTTTTGCGATTTTACATGCTTTTCCAATCCCTACAATTCCAGCTACATTTTCAGTTCCCGCTCTTCTATTTTTTTCTTGATGTCCTCCATCAATTAATTTATTTATTTTTATTCCTTTTTTTAAATATAATGCTCCTATTCCCTTCGGTCCATAAATTTTATGCCCAGATATAGATAATGAATCTATTCCCATGCATTTTACATCTATTAAAACATTTCCACATGCTTGCACACAGTCCGTATGAAATATTATATTATGATTTTTAGCTATTTTAGCTATTTTTTCTATCGGCTGTATTGTTCCTATTTCATTATTTGCAAACATTATACTTATCAAAATCGTATCACTAGAAATAGCATTTTCTAATTCTTCTAAATCTATCATTCCATTTTCATCAACATTTAAATAAGTTACTCTAAATCCTTCTTTTTCCATAGATTTACATGAATCCAAAATTGCATGATGCTCTATTTTTGATGTAATAATATGATTTCCCTTATCTCGATTTGCCATTGCAATTCCCTTTATAGCCATATTATCACTTTCAGATCCACATCCAGTAAAAATTATTTCATTCGAATTAGCATTTATTAATTCTGCAACGTTTTTTCTTGCTTCTTCAATAGCTCTTTTTGAGTTTCTTCCAATTGAGTACATTGCAGATGGATTTCCATACTCTATTTCAAAATATGGAATCATTTCTTTTAATACTTCTTGTTTAACTCTTGTAGTTGCTGCATTATCAAAATATTTTACATCCATAAAATCATCCTCTTTATATTATATACGCTATCCTCTATAAAAGTTCTTTTATTTTTTTTATATTTTTTATAGTAGTATCATATCCATACTTATAACAACTATCAATTTTTTCCATATCTAATAAACCAGTTTTATCTGTTTTTATAGTTAAAATGAAATCAGCTTTTTTTAACCCTCTTTCAGAAATTTTATTTCCCATTATATCTATAGTTCTCATCGTTATATCCATAATATTACTATTATCATCTATATCATCTGCTTTGAAATTAACAGCAATAACTTTATCAACTCCTTGCTTCTTTACTTCTAAAACAGGAATATTATCTAATGCACCTCCATCTAAAAATATATGGGATTTGTATTCACATGGGCAAAATACGGCAGGAAAACTACTACTTGCTCTAACTGCTTTTCCGACACTTATATCTGAAATATATTTATTACTTTTTCTTTTTTTATTTTCTATCAAATTTGTAAATACATATTCTTTTGACTCACTAATATCTACTGCTGGAATAACTATTGGCATCTTTATATCTTGCATAGTTTTTATTCCCTTTTTAAATGCTAAATTATTATACACTTTTTCAATATTTTCTCCAGTATCTAAACCACAAATATTATTTTTTAAAGATAATACAATATTTTTTGCATTAAAAAAAATTATATCTTCCGCATATTTTTTAAATAGTATATAAATATAATATGGTGAATATCCAATTGAATAAAGTGATGCAATTAAAGCTCCTGAACTTGTTCCTCCAATTGCATCAACTTTTATATTATTATCTTCTAATGCTTTTAGTACACCTGCATGTGCTATACCTCTAATTCCACCTCCAGCTAAGGCTAACCCTAATTTCACATAAATCCTCTCCTTTAAGTTTATTATTTACTTATTTTATGTTATTAATCAATTCATGTGACTTTTTTTCTGGATTTTTTCTTACATTCCAGTTACTGGTAATTTTTTTATTATTACTTCTTTGTTTTCTTTTATGTATTCAATTTTAGGTTGCTCTTCTTTTGTATTATCAACTGTTATAGTAAAATCTTGATTATATTTTACATTTATTTCAATTAACTTATCTGTTTTTACATATCCATCTTTAGCTTTTGTTTCTCTTAAAAAATATTTTCCCGGCATGACTCCTTTAATTATTATTTTACCATTTTCATTTGTTACTAAATTAGTATATATAATATTTTTATTTTCATTTAATAATTCAAATTCGGTTCCTTGAAGTTTTTCTCCTGTTTCAATATCTTTTTTATCTATTGTAATCTGTGTGCTATTTTTGTAATAATTATCAATTGCTTCTCCTTTTCCATCATCAAACATAATTCCTGTTAAAGCATAATCTTGATAATTTGAATTGTCAGGTTTAGCATATAATACAGGTTTAGTATAAATATTTCCATTCACTATTAATTTAAATGTTCCATCTGTTTTTAAATTTTGAATAGGAATTATAACCTTAAACTCTTCTCCTACTTGAAATTCATTTTGATTATCATCATTTTCATTTACTATTTTTATTCCTTCTGGCAATTCATTGTTTTCTTTTTCTATTCTAACAGTATATTTGTCCATGTTTGCAGGTGAAATTATATTATAATGCTTAATCAAATATTTTCCCTCTTGTTTCCATTCTTCTAAATTCTTATTTATTGTTATTAAATTAGATTTTTGAGTTTCTGACGAAGAATTTGCATTATTAACTATTTGTTTTAATGCTTCTAATGTTCTTTTTCCTGCTTCTCCAATTGCTTCATAATTATTAATATCATTTCCATGTATATAACAATACACAGCTTGCTTTGTTGCTGTAAAAGCTTCTTCTTTATTATTTACACCTAAATCGTCTAATGACTTATACGGATAACCATTTATAATTACTCTCCATAAACCAACATCTGTAATCTTTTCACTTGCATCTACATCATATGCTCCTACCTCTCCAACTCCTTCTAAAGTTTTATTTAAACAATAAGCTGGATTTGCTCCATTTTCTGTTTTATACTCTGCATACGTTGTTTTTACTACTATTCCATTATATTTTAATAATTGTCCACAATCTCCTGCTGAATAAATATTAACATTTCCTAAATTTACTGCATATGTTGAATTTAATAAAATTAACATATTTAAAATTAATACTATTGCTCCTATAATAAATGTTTTTAAAATTTTTTTCACTTTTTTCCTCACTTTCTTTCTATCCCTTGAACTACTCTTCTTAATTCAGGTTGATTTTCTACACATGTAATTAATGTAATTACATTATCTTTGGTATTTTTTATATAACTCCAATCAGTATCTTTAATAACTTCCATTGTTTGAACTTTGTATACTTTTTTATAATCTTTATATTTATAAATTATTTCATCTTCTAATTTTAAATTTTTAATATTAGCAAAATAATTAACTTCATATCCTCTATTATGTGCTGCCAATGCTACATTTCCATCTGTAATACTTGTTTCAGTAAAATGAGCAACATATTTATTTATTACATTTTCATCTGTCCCTTCTTTTATTTCAGCTTTTAGAGAAATGGATGGTATTTCTATTTGCCAATCATATTCTTTCGTATAATTATCTTCTGTATTAATAAAATTATTTTCTTCTATATTTTCATAACTTTGATTGGATTTATTATTTTTTTCTGAAGTTAAATTGTTTGAATTTATTTTTTTTTCATTTTGAGAAAAATTGAAAATAAATAATATTGATATAAAAAAAATCAATATAAAATATTTAATTTTTATTCTTTTAATCATACATAAAGAACACCTACCTTATTTAATTTTTTTAATTTGGGTTTTTTCGAAAAAAATTTTTGATAAAATTAATTTGATCAAATATCAATTATTATAATAAAACTTTTTTATTTATTTGTAAAGCTTTTTTCATCGCATTATTCGACATTTAGCGACATTTGGCCATTTTTTTGTTGATATATAAAGGAAAATTTTTATGAATTTTTTAAAATATCTTTATAATTAATAACAGGAATCGCTCCTTCTTGAATTAATAAATTAGTACCAATTGAATTTTTTGAATTAATATTTCCAGGAACTGCAAATACATCTTTTCCTTGCTCTAAAGCAAAATTTGCAGTAATTAGGCTTCCACTTTTTTCTTTTGCTTCAACAACAAGAACACTATTTGAAATACCACTTATAATTCTATTTCTTTCAGGAAAATTTCTTTTTTCTGGTTTTGTTCCTAAAGGATATTCTGAAATAATACAGCCTCCTGCTTCTATAATTTTTTTTGCTAGTTCTTCATTTTCTTTAGGGTAAATATTATCTAACCCACTTCCAATAATCGCTATAGTTTTTCCTTTAGCAGCTAGGCAACCAATATGGGAAAAACTATCTATTCCCTTTGCTAAACCGCTTACAATTACCAATCCAGCTTTTGCTAGATTATACGAAAAATAATATGCTGATTTTTTTCCGTATTCTGTATGTTCTCTTCCCCCAACTATAGAAATACTAGGAAGATTTAAAATGCCAGTATTTCCTATCGCATATAAAATTTGAGGAGGAGAATAAATTTGTTTTAATTTTTGTGGATACCTTTTATTCTCCTTTTTTATTATTTGAATTTTACTCATTTACTATAAACTTCACACTCCTTGTTTTGCAGCTTTTATAACATTATTCATAAGCATTGTTATTGTCATTGGACCAACTCCACCTGGAACTGGTGTAATATAACTTGCTGTTTCTTTTACATTTTCAAAATCAACATCTCCTGTTAACTTTCCGGTCTTCCCCTCTATTTATTCCAACATCTACAACAACGGCTCCATCTTTTATCATTTCCTTTTTTATAAATTTTGATTTTCCAATTGCAGAAATTAGAATATCTGCTCTTTTTGTTATTTCTGATAAATTTTTTGTTCTTGAATGACATACTGTGACTGTTGCATTTTTATTAAGGCAACATTGAATTAATGGTTTTCCAACAATATTGCTTCTTCCTAAAATAACAACTTCTTTTCCTTCTAAATCTATCCCATATTCTTCAAACATTTTTATAACACCAAAAGGTGTACAAGATATGAACGCATCTTGTCCAATTGATAATTTTCCAACATTTATTGGATTAAATCCATCTACATCTTTTTTATATGATATTTTTTCGAAAGCTTCATTTATATTTAATTTTTCAGGAATTGGACTTTGCAATAAAATTCCATGAATATCACTTCTATTATTTAATTTTTCTATTAATTCAATCAATTCTTTTTGCTTTATATTTTCATCTAATAAAAATTCTTCATATTCAATTCCAACTTCTTGGCAAGCCTTACTTTTATTTCTTACATATACTTTTGAAGCTGGGTCCTCACCTACTAATATTACTGCTAGTTTTGGTATTATTCCTTCTTTTCTTAGCATTTCACTTTTTTCTTTTAATTCACTTCTTATCTTTTTGGATAATTCTTTTCCATCTATTAATGTTGTCATATTTGTTTCTCCATTTCTCTATTTTTTATATTTTGCTATATACTAAATTTTCATTATTATATATTATAAAATCAAAATTTGCTAGTCTTTTAGAAAAAATACACATTAAAAAATAGCATGTATACAATTAATATGACCCTTTTGGATTTTTTATAAACTTTTTTCCATCTGAATTATTTATAGTTTTCTATTTGTTTTAATAAAATTGGACCAGGACGTAATATCTTTATTTTATTTGAAGAGCAATCAACAATTGTGCTCGCTCTGCCTAATGAAATATCCCCTTCCATCATTCCATCTAATAATTGACATGATTTTTCTATCTCATCTAAGCTATTGCATGCTGGTTCACCACTTTTATTTGCACTTGTCATAAATAAAGGGCTTCCAACCTTTTCTATTATTTCTTTTATTACATCTGATGTTGCCATTCTTACTGCAATTGTATCTTTTCCATTTGTTACATAATCTGCCAATTCCTCATTTTTCTTTAAAACTAATGTTATAGGGCCTGGCATAAAAGCTTTTATTATTTTTTCTGCTTTTTGATCTACTATTGCTATTCTTTTAATCTGTTCCATATTTGCACACATAACAGGAAATGCTTTATTTGCTGGTCGGTTTTTAACAGCAACTAGCTTATCATGTGCTATTTTCGTACTAATTCTAGCACATACTCCATAAACAGTATCCGTTGGAATACTAATAACTCCATCATTTTTTAATATATGTACTAGTTTATCAATTTCAGTTTGTTTATATCTTTTTATCATAAAATTTCACAACCTCCTGGTATAACTATCAAAATGTATAACCTTTTTTATTTTCTAGTTAGCTCATAACTTAGTTCTAATAATTCTTCTATTAATTTTTTATCACATTTATCACTTAAAACTATTGTATTCCAATGTTCTTTATTCATATGATATGCTGGAATTATATAGTCAAAAGTTTTTCTTAATAATTCTGAATATTCAGGATTTGTTTTTATATTTAAATATTCTTCTCCTTTTACATTCATAATTAATGCAAACCATTTATTATTTTTCTTATGTTTCATTGTTACCGAATCATCATCATCTGGAAATGGATAATCTTCATATACATCAGGTAATCCTAAGCAATATTTTATAACCTTGTATAATATATTAAAGATAAAATTTCATATATTATACTTATCCTTTCTCCATTAAATTTTTCTTCTTAAAATATAGGTTTAATGGTACCAGTATTTTATATCGTAATTTTATATAATTAACATAATTTTACTTTG
>JAFRDD010000118.1 GCA_017404025.1 Clostridia bacterium | reverse complement strand
TTTTCAATGTTCAAAAAATTTATTATAATCCTACTGGAAATTATTGCCAATTTCTAATAGGTTATTTTCTGTGTTTATTTTTCTTTTCTTACTAACCCTAAACTATATTTATTTATTAATTTTATGTTACTTCATTTTTACAATTTAGTTTCGCAATTATCTATATACTCTTTCATTTTTTCTATATTATTACAATCTTCTTTAAAAAATTTGACTTTAGGATTTTTCTATAAAACCACCTGATAAGTTGTCTACTCCTACAACTTCATATCCAAGTTCTATCATTCTGTCTGCAATATAACTTCCTAAAAATCCTGCTACACCTGTTATAAAGATATTTTTGTTCATCTATTCTAACATCCCCTTCTTATATAATCATTAGAGCCATTTACCATATATTTAAATGCCCTATAAAATGAAATATTAGTTAAAAATTCTTTATGCCTTACTAAAAATTGAAAGATTAGTATAAATCTAAATTTTCTATTTATTGCTGTAAATAATGCTCCTTTATCAAAGAAAAACTTTTCATTAATACTATTAAACCATGTTGACTTATTATGATATACTGTTCCTAGATTCTTTGTGCTTGAGTATATTTTTAGCTTATTCTTTAGACATGATACTATAAACATAGTATCATCTCCTCCTGCATAAGTTCCGATTAGGTCCAAACATTGGGTTAAATTTTATATTTCCAATGCTTTTTCTTCTAAATGCTATATTGCAAGTAGCATAATGTAAGCTATTATATATATGTAATCTTTTATTCTTTTTTATTGTTTTTTTCTTTCTATTTGGACTATACATATTAAAAATAATTACATCTGCTTTATGGTTATTTTCAAATTCTTCTAGAACTTTTTGTTCATACCCTTCATCATAAACTACATCATCATCGCAAAGTAAAATAATATCTTCTGTACTATGTTCTAATCCTCTATTTCTACTATTAGCTGCTCCTCGTTCAGTATATGAATATATATTAAAATTACCATATTTTTCATAACCATTTTCATCACATTGATTTATAACTACACACTTACTCATTATATTCATTTTGTCCAAATTTTCTTTTTTTATATTCATAACTGATAATATTACTTCTAAATTCATGTTCTATTCCTTTTCATTAAATAATTATATGATTTTACAGATTCTACTAGACTCCCAAGTTTAACACTATTATTACTATATTTTTGTAACTTATTCTTAAGTCTTCTATTTACATACCTGTATTTTCCGTACTTTCCCTTAGTAGTTTTTCCTAAAAAAACAAAATTGTTAGTGTTCTTGTAAATTCTAGTTTTTTTATTTAGCTGCAAATTTTCATTCTTCAAAAAAGCATTTATTTCATTTAAACAGTATTTCAAATACTCTTTTGAAGGATGATATAAACAACCGGTCATCTTGGTAACGACAATAATATTTTATATTAAGTTTTTCTTTAATAAAGTGATCTAAATCGTTTAAAAAAAATATTGCTAGTATTTGTGACGTCATAGAGCCGAATCCCGTAACCCCTCATCAACACTGTCAATAATGTCAAAAACAATTTTTAGCGCATCCTTATCTTTTATATATCTTTCAATTTTTTTCTTTAAAGTATCATGGTCAATGCTTGCAAAAAATTTACTAATATCGAACTTCAAAATATAAAAAGTACCATATTTAATTTTGCACAAATTTAAATATTTATAGTGAAATCCTAAACCAGCTCTAGTACCTAAATTTGCTCTACTTGCCACATTTTGTTTAATTAGTTTTGGAATAAGTGCTGGCATTAAAATATACCTTGCAACTAAATGGTTTATAATTTTATCATAAATGCCTTGGCTTACAATTTTTCTTTCTTTAGGTTCATAAATGGTAAATTCATTGTATGGTCCAACTTTGTAAGTTTTATTTTTTAAATCATTATATATTCTATAAATGTAAGCACATTTATAATTTTTATATTCATTTACTTTCCTTTTATTTTTCATATTTCTGCAAACTTCATCAAAAGCTTGCATTATATTTTCTGGTTTATAGATATTTTCATATAAATTGTTCATTCTTTTCATAAATTTACCTTTAAAACTTTCTATATTATTGTATTATAAAAATGAATCTATTTTAAAAAATAGCAATACTATTAAAGTACTACTATTAAAAATTGTACTAAATTTCTACTCCCTTTCATTTGCATTACTAACAAGTGAAATTATCAATTTTTATTTTATAGTTATTCTACATAACTAAAGGATATAATTTGTTTCTATTTTCTCTTACAAAACCATTAGTTTTGTAACCTCAGTATATAGAAGCTACAGGAAGGACAGAATAGCTGTTGTTGTTCTCGTTCGTGTTACCGTTATCATTCACATTGAACAAGTTGTTGTTGTTGTTGACGTTACCGCCATTCAAATTGCGCACATTGAAGTTGCAGTTGTTAGAGTTAAGGTTAACGCAGCGCGAAGCAAGCCAGCAGTCCCCACAATTCAACTATACCCTAAATATAATAATTATTTTACAGTTGCATTTTTCCAAGCAGAAATATATCTAATTATTATATCAAGTCTTTCACCAAATTTAATGTACTTTTTTCCATTAATTATTTGTTTATCATAACAGAGATTAATTAGAAAATCTAAATACTTTATCATTGCAATAGCTTTTTCTTGAAGTTTTATTCTATATGCCACATCTGTTGTAGTATTTGCCTCGTATACAATAAGTAATAAATTATAATTAGCTTCTTTAATTTTATGTTTAAGTTCAATTTCCCTTTTAGGAAAATTTGTTAAATTTTTATCTATAATTACAGATAGCTCTTTTATCATATTAACAATTTTAAATTTTTCAACTCTCATATAAAATTTCTTCTACCTCATTAATTTTTTGTTTTATATTTTCATTATCAATATTTTCCATAAGATAATTATAAATTTCTATAATTCTATTTTTTTTACTTATATATTTGTGAGCTTTATTGTATATTTCAATATATTTATTTTCAGTTTTATAATTTTGATTTTCATATACTTCATAATTGTCAGCTTTATTTACTATTAAATGATTTATTTTTAATTTTTCTATTTGTGTTTCAATTCTATTAATCGCAGTTATTGGAAAACCACAGTCATACATACTGTCTAACTTTTTTATTGTATAATTAAACAAATACGAAATAATAACTGCATCTTTACCATAACAATGATAAAATTGTCCAACTTTCAAAAAAATTATATCATTGGGATGTATTTCTTTTATTATCTTAATTGTATTTTCAATTTTCATATTTTCCTCCAATTTTTTTCATTTGTTATCTTTTTTAGTGCCCTTAGGTGCCATGCAGACTTTCGCTTTTGCTTACGTCTGTATGACACCTAGGTTTCAGCAGTCCAAAGGCCTGCTATAACTCTTATTTTTTACTTTTGTACTTCTATTCACTTAATTCCCATGTTCCATTTACCTTCTCCATATGGATTCCTGATTTTAGAGTAACTACAGGAAGGACAGAATAGCTGCTGTCGTACTCGCCCGCGTAACCGTCATCATACACACTGAACAAGTGGCAGCCGTAGTAGTTGTAGACGTCACCGCCATTCAAATTGCGCACACCGAAGCTGCAGTAGCTAGAGTTAAGGTCAACGCAGCGCGAAGCAAGCCAGCAGGATTTATCTCCTAAGTATGAATAGCTTTCACTTAGACTATAGGCATAAGGGTGAGTCTCTTCTGTCATTTTATATGTTCTTTCCTCATTTTCATTTCCTTCTCCATAATCTATAATATCAAATGTATTTTGGTTCATTCCATATCTATGGTTCCATGAATATGTTATTCCATTTTCACCTACACTACCTGTAGCATATTCAAAACTTTCTACTTTATTTATATCATCTACTGTTATGCTTCTTGCACTTTCTGCATATGTTGGATTTACATATATTGATGATACTGCATTTAATGCTTGTATTGCATTATTATATCCATTCATTCCACTTAATGTTAATTCTGTTGTGTCATATGTTGTTGGTATTATTAATACATCTCCTTCTTCTGTTACATCTAATACTTTCCAATTGCTTGCTTGGCTTGCATCTATTGCTCCATCTATTGATGCTCCTGATGGTAAATTCACACTTGCTATTTGTGCTCCTTGTAGTTCTGCTCCTTCTGGTAATTCTATATTTGCTGTTGTTAATGTTCCTGGATTATAGTTTACTGAGTCCCATCTATTTACTGTATCATTTCCTACTATTATTGGGCCATGTTGGGCAGATGGTGTTGGGCTTGGAGTTAAACTTGTAACTTTTGTTACAGCATTATTATCTGCTTGCACATAGTTTGCTGTATAACTTAAAGATATTCCATTTTGTGCTGTTTCTGGTAAATCTTGTGGGTCTATATCTTGTTTAAATGCTAATCTTACTGTTAATGTTTTTGTTTCTCCTGCTGCTAATTTGTCATATTGTTCTACTGCTGCTCCATTTACATATGTTATTGTATAGTCTAAATATGCTTGTTGTGCTTGTGTTAATGTATTTGTTACTATTGAATTTGTTGCTGTGTTTACCATTGCGTCTATTGTTCCTTCATTTATTACATCTACATTATATTTATATACTTGTCCTGGTGTATCCATTGATACTTCCCATGTTACTTTTGTATCATTTTCTGATAGTGTTGGTGCTGTATCTACACTTGCTACACTATTATTTGCTGTATCTACTACTATGTTTGTAAAATGTACATTCCAATTTTGTGCTTTTACTGTTGCTGTTCCATTTATGCTTAAGTTTGTTGTTAATGCTGCATA
>JAFRDD010000117.1 GCA_017404025.1 Clostridia bacterium | reverse complement strand
GGAAGGCAAGATAGGCTCAATGGAAGGCAAGATAGGCTCAATGGAAGGCAAGATAGGCTCAATGGAAGGCAAGATAGGCTCAATGGAAGGTAAGATAGGCTCAATGGAAGGCAAGATAGGTTCAATGGAAGGCAAGATAGGCTCAATGGAAGGCAAGATAGGCTCAATGGAAGATAAGATAGGCTCAATGGAAGGTAAGATAGGCTCAATAGAAGACAAAATCAACATATTAGACAAAAAAGTTTCTGTAATAGATGATAAAATGGTTCTATTAGATGACAAAATTGAATTAACAAATAAAAAAATGTATTTGAAATTTGAAGAAACAGATAAAAAGATAGATAATTTAAGAGAAGAATTATTAAGTGCAATGGATGAAAAAGATAAAAAATTAGAACAAAGATTATTAACCCAAATGGGCAAAATGATTGATGAAAAAATAAATAAGCAAACTCAGGAAATTTCAAAAGAACTAATAGAAATAACAAAATTATTTTGGAAAAAATTGAATAATAACAAAGAAGAACAGGATACAAAAATACAAAATGTTATTAAATTGATTAAAAAAGAATAAAACACAGAAAAGAACACTTTAAAATCTAAGTGTTCTTTTTATATATAATTGCAATATATGAAAAAATTTTTTCAAAAAGGACCGTCCCTGTTGAAAAAATTGCTTAAACTATTGACTTCAGTAAAAGAAATATGATATAATTTATCAGATTTATGTCATATGTTAATTATGCTAAAAGAAGAGGAATTATATATAATAAATAAACTTAAGAAAAATCAGCTTGTGCGAGCAGACAAACTGATTTTATTATTTTGAAAATTATATAATAAGAAGGACTTCTTTTAGAAAATTATATATCAAATGTGCAAATTCAAAATTTGCATTTTAATTTCTAAGTCAAATGCTAACGCATTTTCCTAGAATTTAAGTGTCTGCTTAATATTTTTAAGGAGTGATTTTTTTGAAGCTAAAAGAGATTAAATACGAGAAATCATCTCGTATGGATTTCGCAAAAGTTGGTGACTTTATTGAAATGCCAAACCTTATTAAAGTTCAAAAAGATTCATACGATTGGTTCGTAGAAGAAGGATTAGGCGAAGTTTTAAAAGATATTTCACCAATTGAAGACTATTCTGGAAATTTGGTTCTTGAATTTTTCGATTATTACATGGAAGAGAAAACAAAGTACACACTTGAAGAAGCAAAAGAAAGAGATGCTACATATTCTACAAGATTGCATGTTAAAGTAAGATTAATTAACCGTGAAACAGGGGAAATTAAAGAACAAGAAATCTATTTAGGAGATTTCCCACTTATGACAGATAGTGGTACATTTGTAATTAATGGAGCTGAAAGAGTTGTAGTAAGCCAGTTAGTACGTAGCCCTGGATGTTACTATGCAGAAGAATTTGATCCAAAAACAGGAAAGAAAACATATACTTCAACTGTAATGCCATTAAGAGGAGCTTGGATTGAATATGAAACAGATGGAAACGATATTTTTTATGTTCGTGTAGATAGAACAAGAAAATTACCTGTAACATCACTTTTAAGAGCAATTGGAATTATTACAGATGATCAAATAAGAGAACTTTTTGGAGATGAAGAGTTATTAACAGCAACAATTTCAAAAGATACAATAAAAACGCAAGAAGATGCTTTGATTGAAATTTATAAAAAATTAAGACCAGGAGAACTTCCAACAGTTGATGCTGCTAGAAATTTATTTAACGGATTATTCTTCGATAATAGAAGATATGATTTGGCAAAAGTTGGTAGATTCAAATTTAACCAAAAATTAAGTTTAGCAACAAGAATTACAGATAAAGTAGCAGCAGAGGACATTGTTGATAGTGAAACTGGAGAAGTATTTGTTAATGCAGGAGAAGTTATCACAGCAGAAGTTGCAGAAAATATTCAAAATTCAGGAATCAACATTGTTGATATAATGCTTGGAGATAGAAAAATTAGAGTTATAGGAAATGGAACAGTAAATATACACAAAGTACTTCCAAATGTTGATTTAAGTAAATTACACTTCAAAGAATTAGTAAATTATTCAGTATTGAAAAATATTATTGACAATACTGATGAAAAAGATTTAGTAAAAACAATAGAAGAAAGATTTAGTGAATTAGTTCCAAAATGTATAACAACTGAAGATATTATAGCTTCTATAAGTTATTTATTAAATTTATCTCATGGTATGGGAAAACCAGACGATATAGATCATTTAGCTAATCGTAGAATTAGATGTGTTGGAGAATTATTACAAAATCAATTTAGAATTGGTTTAGCAAGATTAGAAAGAGTTGTACGTGAAAGAATGACAATTCAAGATCTAGATGTTGTAACACCACAAACATTAATAAATACAAAACCTATAACATCTGCAATTCGTGAATTCTTTGGAAGTTCACAACTTTCACAATTCATGGATCAAACAAATCCACTTTCAGAATTGACACATAAAAGAAGAATATCAGCATTAGGACCAGGTGGATTAACAAGAGAAAGAGCAGGTTTCGAAGTTCGTGATGTTCACTATACACACTATGGTAGATTATGTCCAATAGAATCACCAGAAGGACCAAACATAGGATTAATTTCTGCACTTTCATCATTCTCTAATATAAATGAATATGGTTTTATAGAAACACCATATAGAAAAATAGATCCTAAAACTCATAGAGCAACAGATATAGTTGAATATATGAGCGCAGATGTTGAAGATAATTATATTATAGCTCAAGCATCAGAACCTATGAATGAAAAAGGTGAATTTATAAATGATAGAATTAGAGTAAGATTTAAAAATGAAGTAATTGAAGTTGATAAAAATATGGTTCAATACATTGACGTATCACCAAAACAATTAGTTTCAATTGCTGCAGCAATGATTCCATTCTTAGAGCATGATGATGCAAAAAGAGCGCTAATGGGTGCAAACATGCAACGTCAAGCAGTTCCTCTTATGATTACTGAAAGTCCAATTGTTGGAACAGGTATGGAATATAGAGCTGCAAAAGATTCAGGAATATTAGTATTAGCAGAAGATGATGGTGTTGTTGAAAAAGTATCAGCAGACAGCATCACAATGAAGTATAAAAACGGTAAAAAAGTTGTACATAAATTGCGTAAATTTAAGAGAACAAATGGTGGTACTTGTATTAACCAAAGACCAATTGTAAAAAAAGGTGAAGAAGTTAAAAAAGGTGATAGCATAGCTGACGGACCATCAACAAAAAACGGAGAGATGGCACTTGGTAAAAATGTATTAGTAGCTTTTTCAACATGGGAAGGATATAATTACGAGGATGCTATTTTAATTAATGAAAACCTTGTTAAAGAGGATGTATTTACATCAATTCATATAGAAGAATATGATTGCGAATGTCGTGATACAAAATTAGGACCAGAAGAAATTACACGTGATATCCCTAACATAGGTGATGACTCTTTAAAAGATTTAGACGAAAATGGAATTATAAGAATTGGTGCAGAAGTTAGACCAGGAGATATTTTAGTTGGTAAAGTTACTCCAAAAGGAGAAACAGAACTTACTGCAGAGGAAAGATTGTTAAGAGCAATTTTTGGAGAAAAAGCTAGAGAAGTAAGAGATACATCGTTAAGGGTACCTCATGGAGAGGCTGGAACAATAGTAGATGTAAAAATATTTACTAGAGAAAATTCAGAAGAACTAGGACCTGGCGTAAATCAAGTTATTAGATGTTATATAGCTACAAAAAGAAAAATATCAGTTGGAGATAAAATGGCTGGACGTCATGGTAATAAAGGTGTTATTTCAAGAGTATTACCAGCAGAAGATATGCCATTTATGCCAGATGGTACACCAATAGATATATTACTTAACCCACTAGGAGTTCCTTCTCGTATGAATTTAGGGCAAGTACTTGAACTTCACTTAGGTGGAGCTGCAAGAACACTTGGATGGAAAGTTTCAACACCAGTTTTTGATGGAGCAGATGAAGAGGATGTTGTAGAATTACTTGAAAAAGCTGGAATGAGTAAAGATGGAAAAATGACTTTGTTTGATGGAAGAACAGGAGAACCATTTGCAAGTCCAGTAACAGTAGGAGTTATGTATATGTTAAAACTACATCACTTAGTAGATGACAAAATACATGCTCGTTCAACAGGACCATATTCACTTGTTACACAACAACCACTTGGAGGAAAAGCTCAATTTGGTGGACAACGTTTCGGAGAAATGGAAGTTTGGGCTCTTGAAGCGTATGGAGCATCATATACATTACAAGAAATGTTAACAGTAAAATCAGATGATGTTGTAGGAAGAGTAAAAACTTATGAGGCAATTGTTAAAGGCGAAAACATCCCAGAACCTGGAGTTCCAGAAAGCTTTAAGGTATTAATAAAAGAACTTCAATCTTTAGGATTAGATGTAAAACTATATTCACAGGATAACCAAGAACTTGAATTAAAAGAAAATATTGAAGATGGAATAGAATATGACCCAGAAAGAGATAAGAAACTTTTAAATGAAGAAGAAGTAGTAGACGACAACGAGTTATCAGATGGTTATGAGGAAGAAAATGCAGAAGATGATGAAATGATAGTTGATGATGAAGATGATAATGACTTATTTGATGACTTAGATAGAGATGTGGATGAAGAGATTTTTGATTAGGGGGAAAAAACGTGGACGAATTAGAGATTTTTGATAAACTAAAAATAGGAATTGCATCAGATGAACAAATAAGAGAGTGGTCTAAAGGAGAAGTAAAAAAACCAGAAACAATTAATTATAGAACATTAAAACCAGAAAAAGATGGATTGTTTTGTGAAAGAATATTTGGACCAACAAAAGATTGGGAATGCCACTGTGGTAAATATAAAAGAGTAAGATATAAAGGAATAGTTTGCGACAGATGTGGAGTTGAAGTAACCAAAGCAAAAGTAAGACGTGAAAGAATGGGACATATTGAACTTGCTGCTCCAGTTGCACATATATGGTATTTTAAAGGAATACCAAGTAGAATTGCTTTAATGCTTGATATTTCACCTAGAAATCTTGAAAAAGTTGTATATTTTGCTTCTTATATAGTTATAGATAAGGGTACAACTGATTTAGAAAAATGCCAAATTTTAAATGAAAAAGAATATCATGAAGCAGAAGAAAAATTTGGTAGAAAATCTTTTAAAGCAAGAATGGGAGCAGAAGCTTTAAGAGAATTGCTAGAAGAAATAGATTTAGAAAAGTTATCTGAATCAATTAAAAAAGAATTAGAATCTGCAAGTGAACAAAAAAAGGCAAAACTTGTAAAAAGATTAGATACAGTAGAATCATTCAGAATTTCTGGTAATAGACCAGAATGGATGGTTATGAATGTTATTCCTGTAATTCCACCGGAATTAAGACCAATGGTTCAATTAGATGGTGGTAGATTTGCAACATCAGACTTAAACGATTTATATAGAAGAGTAATAAATAGAAATAACAGATTAAAAAGATTATTAGAACTTGGAGCACCAGAAATAATAGTTAGAAATGAGAAAAGAATGCTTCAAGAATCTGTAGACGCGTTAATTGATAATGGTAGACGTGGAAGGCCTGTAACAGGTGCTGGAAATAGACCTCTAAAATCACTATCAGATATGCTTAAAGGAAAACAAGGACGTTTCCGTCAAAACTTACTAGGTAAACGTGTTGATTACTCTGGACGTTCAGTTATAGTTGTTGGACCAGAACTAAATATATATCAATGTGGTTTACCAAAAGAAATGGCAGTAGAATTATTCAAACCATTTGTAATGAGAGAATTAGTAAGTAGAGGAATTGCTCAAAATATTAAAAATGCAAAGAGAATGGTTGAAAGATTAAGACCAGAAGTTTGGGAGATTTTGGAATATGTTATAAAAGATCACCCAGTTATGTTAAACCGTGCTCCTACACTTCACAGACTTGGTATTCAAGCATTTGAACCAGTTCTTGTTGAAGGAAGAGCTATAAAACTTCACCCATTAGTTTGTGAAGCATTTAACGCTGACTTCGATGGTGACCAAATGGCAGTTCACTTACCATTATCACCAGAAGCACAATCAGAAGCAAGATATTTGATGCTTGCAACAAACAACTTGCTTAAACCACAAGATGGTAAACCTGTTGCTGTACCTAGACTAGACATGATCTTAGGAAGTTATTACTTAACAATGACATTAGATGGAGAAAAAGGTGAAGGAACTTATTATAAAGATCCTGAAGAAGCTATTATGGCTTTTGAAAATCATGATGTGGGAATACATGCAAAAATATTTGTAAGAATTTCCAAAGAAATAGATGGAGAAATTAAATTTAAAAAAATTGAAACAAGTGTTGGAAGAATAATATTTAATAAAGGAATACCACAAGATTTAGGATTTATAGATAGAACAGAAGATCCATTCCAATATGAAATTAGTTTTCCAGTTATGAAAAAGTCAATGGGAACAATTATAGAAAGAACAATAAGAAAACATGGATTGTCTGAATCAGCAGAAGTAATTGATTACATCAAAGCTTTAGGATTTAAATATTCTACAGTTGCTGGTATCACATTCTCTATGAGTGATGTTCAAGTGCCAGAAGCTAAAAAACAATTATTAGCGGATGCAGACGAAAAAATAGCTACAATAAGAAAACAATATGCTAGAGGATTAATAACAAATGATGAAAGATATAATGAAGTTATTAAAGTATGGGAAGATACAACAAAAGAAGTAAGTAATGCAATGGAAGATAACTTCGATGATTTGAACCCAATATATATGATGGTTAAATCTGGAGCCCGTGGTAATATGAACCAATTAAGACAAATTGCAGGTATGCGTGGGCTTATGGCTAGTACAACAGGTAAAGCAGTTGAAATTCCAATTAAATCTTCATTTGCTGAAGGATTAGACGCATTGGAATACTTTATATCTGCCCATGGTGCACGTAAAGGACTTTCAGATACTGCTTTAAGAACAGCTGACTCTGGTTACCTAACAAGAAGATTAGTTGATGTTTCTCAAGATATAATTGTTAGAGAACATGACTGTGGAACAAATGAAGGACTAATAATTTATGACATAAAAGATGGAAATCAAATTATTGAAAAACTACAAGAAAGATTAGTTGGTAGATTTGTAACAAAAGATATTTACGACCCAAATACAAACGAGCTTCTTGTAGATACAAATACTATGATAACTGAAGATTTAGCAGAAAAAATTATTTCAGCAGGTATAGAAAAAATAGAAGTGCGTTCAGCTTTAGCATGTAGAAGTAAACATGGTGTTTGTCAAAAATGCTATGGTATGGGATTAGCAAGAAGAGATTTAGTATCAATAGGTGAATCTGTTGGTATAATCGCTGCTCAATCAATAGGTGAACCAGGTACACAGCTTACGATGAGAACTATTCACTCTGGCGGTGTTGCTGGTGTTGCTGATATTACACAAGGTCTTCCAAGGGTTGAAGAATTATTCGAAGCTAGAAAACCTAAAGGAGTTGCTATAATTTCTGAAATAGATGGTAAAGTAAAGATTAAAGAAACTAAGAAAAAGAAAGAAGTTATTGTTACTTCTAAAGATGATTCTAGAACATATACAATACCATTTGGCTCAAAAATGAAAGTTAAAGATGGAGATATGGTTGAAGCTGGAGATGCATTTATTGAGGGTTCTGTTAATCCAAATGAAATTTTAGCAATTAAAGGACCAGAAGGAGTATACGAATACTTAATTTCTGAAGTTCAAAAAGTATATAGAAACCAAGGTGTTGATATAAATGATAAACATATTGAAGTTATTGGTAGACAAATGCTTAAAAAGGTTAGAGTTGAAGATAATGGAGATACATCAATGTCACCTGGTTCATTAGTAGATATGTATGAATTTGCTGATATGAATGAAGCTGTTATTGCTGAAGGAAAGAGACCAGCAACAGGAAAACGTGTTTTACTTGGTATTACAAAAGCTTCTCTTGCAACAGATAGTTTCTTATCTGCAGCATCATTCCAAGAAACAACAAGAGTACTTACAGAGGCTGCCATAAAAGGTAAAACAGATGATTTAATAGGATTAAAAGAAAATGTAATAATTGGTAAATTAATCCCAGCAGGAACAGGAATGCAAGTATATCAAAATACTAAAATTAGTGTAGGAAAAGAAGAAAAAGAAGATGATGGAGAAAATGTTGAAGAAGCTTAATTAAGCTTCTTCTTTTATGTTAATTCCTTGACAAAATGACATTTTAGCAGTAAAATATAATAGTATTAAAATCCTGAATTTAACAGTTTATAGATATAAAAAGCTCGTAACTCATTGCAATATATGCGCTACGGGCTTTAATGAATTAAATTAATTTGTCGTAAGTTATTTCTTATTTTTAACTTTTTAAAATTTTTTTCATATTCT